>NZ_JAYUPA010000699.1:0-3743 GCF_043760365.1 Armatimonas sp. | reverse complement strand
CTCAGAACAGAGGATCTGGCCCCCGTGCGCCGCAGAGAGCATGCGTGCCGCACGGTGCAACAGGATGCCGTGGTACTCGCCGCCTGCCAGCTCGACATCCCCGGTATGCAGCGCCATGCGCACACGCAGAGAACCGATAGCCTCGGGCCAGGGCTGTTTGTTCAGAGTGCGCTGGCAGGCAAGGGCGCAGGCAAGCGCATCGCCCACACTGGCGAAGACGACTAAGAACGAGTCGCCCGCTTCCTTGACCTCGTGCCCGCCACTGCGCCGGAACTCGTGGCGCATCACGGTATGGTGGGCAGACAGAGCCACGCGAAAGACGTCCCCCACTCTCTCCCAGAGCCGAGTGCTGCCCTCAATGTCGGTGAATAGAAAGGTAACCGTGCCGGTGGGAAGCACATTCTCCACAGCGACTTTCGTGGGAGCCGTGACGGGAGCGGGGACTTCTGGTGTGGCTTCCCTTTGCTGGAGGGCGCTGAGCTGTGTTGCGGCCTGCTCGAAGCGCTGGCGGATGCGCTCCTGTGCGGGCTCGATCCAGTCCTCGTAGTAGCCGGGCAGTAGCTCGCCGGTGCACTTTTCGAGGGCTAGTGCCAGCAGCGAGGCGTGCTCGGGGGTGTTTCGTGCCTGTGCAGCGCTTCGGAGTGCCTGGTCGAACTCGGCGACGTCGGTGGTGAAGGCATCGGGGTTGAGTTCGACGGTGAACCGATCGGCGATGATGACGGTTCCTGCGGGCACTCCGGGCGGCTCCAGTAGGCTTCTGAGGCTGGAGAGTGCGTGACTGAGGTTGTGCCTTCCTGACTCGGGTGTTGTCTCTGGCCAGAAGATCTCGATGAGAACTTCTCTTGCGTGGCTATGCTGGCGGTGGTAGGCGAGGAAGGCGAGCAGCGCTCCGGTCTTCTGCGTGCGAAATCGTGTAACGACGCGCTCGGCCTGGCGGACGCGTAGTCCTCCAAAAAGCTGAATACTCCAGGGTTCGTTCATGAAAAGACTCTACCAGACCACTCTCCCAAAGGTCTCCCAACCACAACTAGTTACGCAGAGGCTGGCCTGTTTCTAGTAAGTGCCGAATTCGCGCCTGGGTGAGCGGCTCATGGCAGAGTTCCAGACAGGCAATACGCTCGCGATCGCGCAACGACGCGGCATCGTTGGGGCCTCCTGTGAGAACCTGGATCACCGCTTCGGAGAGTCGTAGCTCGTGCGCCGTGATGCGCCCGGCGGCATGCAGCTCGGCCATTGCGGAGCGGAGCGGTGCGGGATCACACGGGGCTGGCGAGAGAGCTGCCGAGGCACGCGGGGCTTCGGAGAGCTCCAGCGCCTGCT
Source organism: Armatimonas sp. (assembly GCF_043760365.1). Taxonomy (GTDB): domain Bacteria; phylum Armatimonadota; class Armatimonadia; order Armatimonadales; family Armatimonadaceae; genus Armatimonas. The sequence continues at coordinate 2,423 of NZ_JAYUPA010000699.1, read as the reverse complement.
GCCGGGCCTCATAAAACAGGCGATCCCCGTTGTGGGCGATCGTGTCCGTGGGGCGCAGAAATCCACGGCGCTGGGCCTCGTGAGCGGAGGTTGTCATCTGTCCTCCCATCACCAACTGGAGCACTTGCCGCGCATCGCCCAGCCGGGTAAAGAGCTCCGCAATTCCGCCGAAACTGGGCAGCAGTCCCGCACTCACTTGGGTCAGCCCCAGATAGGTCTCCGGCGCGAGGTGCAACGACGGAAGGTGTAGCACAAGCTCCGCACCGCCTCCGCGAGAAAACCCCTGCACCGCCCCAACCACGGGAACGCGTGCCTGGGAAAGCCGCAAGTAGGCGGCCTGTGCGGATCGAATATCCGATTCAATCTCGTCAAAATCGCCATGCGCGATTGCCTGCCACCAGCGCTGTAGCGAGAACCCCGCGGTGAAGTCCTGACTTTCTCCCGTGACGACGAGCGCGAGAAAATCCCGCTCGGCACGTTCCAGCGCCACCAAGAGCGCGTCGAGGGTCGCCATTGTCAGGCGATTCTGAGGCGGATGGAGGGAAAAACACGCCACGCCGTCGCCCAGATCACGGAACGCGCCCAGCGGTCCCTGCTCTGTGACGGGCCAGTGGCTGAGCTCCAGATACTCCGGTGCGGGTGATGGTACCGCGTAAAGACGGCCTCGGCGCTCTGCCTCTAGGACAAAAGGCCCTTTATCCCACCCAAAGCCCCACTCCATCGCCTGGTCTACCGCGACCTCGCTGGTCGCGATCTGCGGGCGAATGGCATCCAGGTAGGCAAATAGGCTCTCTTGCACCCAGACCAGAAACGCGTCCTGGGGATTGGGGTGGACAGCCTGGGGTGCACGGTAGGTTCCCGTCGCTAAGTCTAGCACAAGGTTTCCCTCACGCGGCCAGAACCCCCGCCAGGTTCGATTGGCCAGCATGGTCTCCAGTACCACAGGCAGAGTCAGCCGATTGTGCAAGGGATCGTCGGGGAGCGCAGTGGCCAGTGCCCGTGCCTGCTGTAAGAGCGAGTCTAGTCCAAGCTGATCTGCCGTCTGAAAGATACCACGGGTGCGCCCGATCAAGCGGCCCGTGAGCGCATCCACTTGCTCAATATCCAGCTCACTCTCCAGAGCAAGATGTAGCACATCAAAAAAGTGTGCCGTAAAGACACGGGTTGCCACAAAGCCCGGGCTATCGCGCACCAGAACCACCCGGTGCCCGAGACGCTCCTCGGCAAACGTGCAGAACTGCGCGAGAAGCCCCGGGTTGGTAAAAGCGGTTGGGATGACCTCAAGCAGCTTATGATAGCGTGGCGGCGACGTAAAATGCGTCCCGAAAAAGCGTTCCTGGAGAAGCTCATTTCTATCCTCCAGCAGGCTTGCCAGAGAGAGATAGCGCGTGGTGGTCGTCACCACAGTCGTCGGTCCGATGAAGAGTTCTAAGCGCTGCAGCAGTCGGCGCTTGAGCTCCAGGTTCTCCGCAACCGCTTCAACAACCCAGTCCGCTTCCAGGCATGCCGTCAGATCATTGAGATTGCCCGGCTCGATACGCTCCAGATACTCGGGGAGAAAAAGCAGAGGGGGGCGTGCCATCCGAAGCTGTGCCAGCGCCTTTGCCGCAAGCTCCAGTGATGAGTCAAGCAAGCGGACATGCCAGCCTGCATTTGCAAGCTGTGCCGCAATCCCAACGCCTAGGGGGCTTGCGCCAATAACAACCCCGAGACCACTCTCGCGCATGGTAACTCCCTCCCTTGAGAATCGCCTTCAGTATACTTAAAATTTTGTCAAAATGGGTAAAACTCAGTTTTTCAGTAGTTTTCCCGTGTCCAGTAAGGTGCGCATCCGGGCAATGGAGAGCGGCTCTTGGGCAAGTACGCGAAAAGCCGCCCGCTCTCGCTCCAGAAGTGCGGTTTCATTGAGGGGGCCGCCCGTGAGCACCCAGGCTAGTTGTTCCGCGATCACGCGATCTTGTCCCGTGAGGGAGACAGGAAGGGCGAGCAAGCCCGCGTGCGCCGGTGGCCCTGTGAGCTTAGGGACAGGCAGCCTGGCAGCGCCCCGTGCTTCCACAAGAAGCTGGTCGGCATTGCGAACAATCCTATCGCTCTCGCGCAGCCAGCCGCGCTTTTTCGCATCGTGGGCGCTGGTCGAGTTCTGGTTGAAGGCAATTGCCTCAAAAGCCGCCTGAGCGTTTCCAAAGCGGAAGAGCGCCTCCTTCATGCCGCCGCCGCACGGGATCACTCCCACCGCGCACTCCGGCAGGCCCAGTGCCGTCTCGGGTGAGGCCACAATCCGTCCACAGTGTAGCGCGAGCTCACAGCCCGCCCCAAGGGTGTAGCCGTGGATCGCCGCGACGGTGGGGATAGTGGCGTGCTTCACCCGCAGAAATGTCTCCTGGCACTGCTTCATGTCCGCCTCAATTGCCACAAGATCACCG
>NZ_JAYUPA010000698.1:0-3758 GCF_043760365.1 Armatimonas sp. | reverse complement strand
ACGCTGTGCTCCCGACTCTCGTCAACTGGAACTGTTTTCAGATTAGGTCGTCTCGGGGCTACGATACCCCGGAGCTTGCTCCGGTCGGAGGATGTCATTCACCGAGAAGCCCGGAAACTCCATCGAGAACGTGTTGGGTGCGAGCTTGAGCGGCTGGTCGTAGGAAAACAGCGCCACCAGAAAAAGAACGCATCACGGCCCTGGAACTTTTTCTAAATAGGCATGGACATCGGGGAGAAACGCCTCGACGAACTCGACAAAAAATGTCGTGAGCAGCTCCTTGAAAAGCCGGTCGTGGTCAATCGCTTGCTCATCCATCTCGTGCTCATTGTACCGTACGCGATAAAAACGCCCAGCTCGGCACGCTTGCCCGGAGCCTCTTCCCCACCGACACTCCTGAGGGGCGGCTCTTGCGTTCCGAACTCCTGTAACCCCAGCCTTCGTAAACTCCCCGCCTCTCAATATCGGGTAAAATAATCACCACATGAGGCTCAATCAGGCGGAAGTTAGCGCCAGTAGTGCAAATTCTATCCGGCAGGGGCGCTCGGAGTGGCCCGATGCGGTCGCGTACCGGGAGGCGATCCAAAGTCCGGGCCTCACCCTGGGCGATCCGCTGCTCACGGGGGCTAAAGTCGCGGAGAACCGGCAAGGGCTACCGATTGCCTACACGGGGCGCTTTGCCGTAGTCTTTCGCTTGCGCGGTCACGACGGCACGGACTGGGCGCTGCGCTGCTTTACGGCTCCACAAGACAGCTACGGGATCACACGAGGTACCCGCTACCGACTGCTCGCCACACAGATCGCTACTTTAGACGATGTCTTTGTGCCATTTCGCTTTGTGGAAGGCGGGATGCGGATTGCGGGCAAGTGGTACCCGACCATTGCGATGCGCTGGGCCCAAGGCGTTACACTAGGGCGCTGGGTGGAGCAGAACCGGGATAATCCTGAGCGGTTGCGACGACTGATCGGAACACTCGGGACACTACTCACCCGCTTAGAGGCGGCTGGAATGGCACACGGCGACTGGCAACACGATAACCTGCTGATCTCTGAAGATGGCAGTCATGTAACACTCGTAGACTACGACGGCATGTTTGTCCCGGGGCTGGAAGGCTACCCGTCGCCGGAGCTGGGGCATGCGAACTACCAGCATCCAGAGCGCCAGGTACAGCACTTTGGAGTCGGATTGGATCGGTTTGCGTGCCTGGTGATGCAGACCGCCTTGCTCGCGATTGCCCACGACCCGAGTCTGTGTGTTAAGTTCGGCGACGGTGAGAGTTTACTCTTTAAGGCAGCGGACCTGCGCGACCCGGCGGGCTCGCCCGTGTTTGCTGCACTACGGGCGCAGGCGGAGCTAGATCGCGATGAAGTGCTTGCGGAGTCTCTGGCCCGCCTTCAGGATGCACTAGAGCACGGCCCTGACTCCGCCCTGTTGCCGGTCATCTCCACCGAGGAGCCCAAACCGCTACCCGTCGAGCTGGTGGGGCCTCCGGAGCCGACCTTCCAGGAGCGGCATGAGAAAGCGGATAATAGTGACTGGATTAAGGCCTACAGCGAAGTGGTTACCCATGACAAGTGGTGGCAGGCGGGGACGAGCTACCGCGCCGCCGGTCAGCGCCAGGCGACCCGAGATGTCTTCCGCTACCTCATCCAGCTCAATGAGTCGGCCTTTGCCGAGAAGGAGTGGCAGAATATCCTCCTGGTGCGTGCTGCTCTGGCGGCGGTTGTCGTTCTTGCGGCCTTACTCGCTCAAGCGATTGGGGGGACGTTCCTGCCGCTCTTTATTCTCCTCTGGCTGGTCAACGCCCTCGGGATCGGCTATGCCAACTGGCCTCGCCGGAAGCTACTGGATGAGCTGACGGCGGAGATGGCCAAGATGGCACAGCTTACCGCGGAGCGCAAAATCCGTGTCGCCGCCCGCAACCGGGGCACATCCCCGCAAGCGCTGCAAGCCGCACAGGGAGCGTCGGCAGACTATGTGGCGGAGAAACTACGGCAGGTTCCCATCAATCGAGTCATCACGATAGATGGAATGCCCGTTCATACCAAGCGTGAGCTGGCGGTGGCGGGGATCACCAACGCACTGGATCTCTCTCGTCGAACAACCCTGCCCGGAGTGCCCCAGCACCAGATCACTCTCTTGCAGACCTGGTGCCGCGAGATGGAAAAAGAATTTGAGGATGAGTGGCGCAAGTACAGTGCATCGGCCAAGAATGTCTCCGTGGACGTGCAGCGCTTGGAGATGGAGGTCGCCGAGTTTGAGCGCGAATCAAACCGCCTCCAGCGTGAGCGCGAGCAGTTCCCCGAGACCAACCTACGTGGCTACCTCAAGAAGCTACTGCCTTTCCTGAAGATTTGATCCTAAGTGAGCATCGAGGCGTTTCTGATCCACTTGCGTGCCGAACGTGGCCTTGCGCTGAACACGGCGCTGGCGTACCGGCGCGATCTTGCCCAGTGGGAACAGAGCAGCTTGCCACTGACTGCGGAGGGCATTGAGCGCTACGTGGCGCAGCTCCACACTGCCGGGCTTGCTCCTGCCAGTGTCGCCCGTAAGCGCGCCGCGCTCTCCTCCTACTGTCGGTTCCTGAGCCGCGAAGGGCAGCTTGATACCAACCCCGTCTCTCTCGCGGCATCGCCCACGCGTCCTGAGCGCAGGCTTCCCCACACCTTGACCACCGCGCAACTTATTACCTTACTCTCTATCCCAGATCGCACGACGCCAAAAGGACAGCGGGATAGTGCCTTACTCGAAGTGCTGTACGCGGGGGGACTTCGTCTGTCTGAGGCGGTGGGACTGCGCTGGGGTGATCTTGAATCCAAGCAGGGGACGATCCTCGTGCGTGGCAAGGGGGGGAAGGAGCGCTATGTCCCACTCGTCGCCCCGGTCTTTGAGAGCCTGCAAGCCCTCCGTCCCGAGAGTGCCAAACCGACGGATTTTGTCTTTGGCGGCGTCGGGCGAGTGACACTCTGGAGGGCGGTCAAGGAGAATGTCCTAGCGGCAGGACTGGGGGATCGCCCCTCGCCTCACTGGCTACGGCACTCGTTTGCCACGCACCTGCTGAATAACGGAGCGGATCTGCGGGTGATTCAGGAGCTACTGGGGCACGCCCGGATAACCACGACCCAAATCTACACCCATGTCGCCACGGAGCGCCTTCGAGCAGTCTACCGTGCCACCCATCCACGCGCTTGATAAAATCGAAAAAGGCGGTATACTTACTCTCGCACCTCGTCGGGGCGTGGCTCAGCTTGGTAGAGCGCGACATTTGGGATGTTGAGGTCGCAGGTTCGAATCCTGTCGCCCCGATGCGAGTACCAAGCAGTAGTAGGGTGCGGAAAATTAAATATGCGGGTGTAGCTTAATGGTAAAGCTCCTGCCTTCCAAGCAGATCACGGGAGTTCGATTCTCCCCACCCGCTTAGATTCCCCTCGAAAAACTGCCATTCGTAGAGGGAAATCAGGGGAGTAACCCCTCCGCCGTGGATGCCGTCTCAGGACAAAATGAGACGCAAAATCATACATTCGTTACCTGCTTCATCCGTTCAAAAACTGACTTCATCAGCCCAAAGAATAAAATCTGAGGCTGCCAGTCCGACCCGAGAGTCCCTCCGCCGTCGGTCTCCTGTGCCAGCGATGCGCCCAACGGAAGTCCCTGTTGCCACGGTTGTGGAACTGCTGGATTCCTGGATGCGTGTCTGTAAGGTACGCCAGATGTCGGATAAGACGATCAGTGAACGTCGCCGCATCATCGGATTTCT
>NZ_JAYUPA010000697.1:0-3765 GCF_043760365.1 Armatimonas sp. | reverse complement strand
ACCACTGGGAGACCCACCGTGCGGCGGTTTTCAAATTTCGTTTCCAGAGGCCATGCGCGAGGCGGTGGTAGAGTACCGCCCAGAGCCCAGCGTAGGTAAAAACCTCTAAAAGATTGCGGGCGGCGGGGTCTTTTTGAAAGATTGTAGCAACATCCTCGCGGAGCCGGGCAAACATCGTGTTGCTATTTTATCACCCAGCTTCTAATCTTTTTTGGCAATCACGGACTCACTGTACATGCGTAAATAGCGATCTATATACTGTCGGAGCTGTGCATACTCGCTGGGCGCAGCGGTGACACGCTGGTCTCGCACTTCGATAGATATCGTCAGTTTACGCCCCTCTTGCTGGACGGTGCGCGTGAAACTTCCTAAGCGGCTCTGCCCCGAGCTGGACTTGGGGACGTACAGGTAGCTATAGCCCTCGGGGATGGTGACTTCCAGTGTCGAGCGCATCAGGCGTGGCTCGGGTTGGTAGATTGGATAGAGACGACTGTCTTCGGTGAACGGCGACGCGAAGGGGGAGCTGGCTTGGTCAGGGCGTGCCTTGAAAAGCAGAAGCTCACCACTGACATTCGCCCAGGAGGGGAAGCGTGCGTTTGCCGCGAGTGTTAGAGACAGGTCCCGATTGCTCGGATCCGAGAGGCGGTAGCTCTCCACTTTAGGGTTGACCCCAATGATTCCCAGTAGTGCTTCGGCATATTTCTTGGTCTCATCAGGGCTTTTCACGATCAGATTTGCCCGCAGAGCGAGCTCGTAGTCGCCGTTGCCGGCTAGAGCAACCGTTCCGCTGGCGCTGCCTTCGGCATCTAAAATAAGGCGGACTGTCTGGTCCGTCGTTGCCTGCTCGGGAGTGGCTTCGGGAACCGTCTGGAACTCCGCTTTGCCGTCTTTGATCACCAGTGCTTCAACGCCACGGTCTGCCTGAGGGATATCGCCGAAGCGACAGACCTGAGCGGTGGCATCGAGCCAGTAGGTTTTTTCACCGATTGTCGTCTGACAGATGGCGTGGTTGAAGGAGTGAGGGGAGGGGAGTTCAGTCTGCTGAGCGAAAGGCTCCCCTGCCTGTAGTAGCACGGGATAGGCCGTCAGGCCCACAGCCCGGAGGAGCGCCACGAGTAGGGTTGCCATATCTTTGCAGTCGCCGTACTGAACGGTGAGCGTGCGGCTTGCAGGGCGGGGCTGGTAGGCGGAGATCCCCAGCTCGATAGCAACATAGCGGGTTTTTTCCTGGACATAGTAAAAAATCGCCCGGGCTTTTTCTTCGTCGGTGCGACAGTTCTTGGTTAGCTCACGTGCCAGCGTGGATACCACGGGATCGGATTTCATCGCATCGCGCCCGAGCTTTGTGTACCAATCGGCGACGGTTTGCCAGTTCGGGACGGTGGAGATGGTGAGCTTGGGGAGCTGGCGCTCGACGGGGGGCATGAGCGGCTCGGTGCTCAGAGGAGCGACATTTTTATCTTCCCAGGTATAGGTCACGCTCTTGCCGTCGGCACTCTGGCGGATCGTGGGTTCAATGGTGCTGTTGCGTAGCTGCCGGGCTAGGTTGAGCGACTTAGGAACCGTCACCCGCAGGCGCGTGAGCTGTACGGGATCAAAGCCGCCCTGAAAGTACCAGTGAAACCAGAAGTGCCCGGGCAGCGGCGAGGTTTTTTGTTCCGTGACATACTCGTACTCGATTAAACAGCCGGGCTCGACGGCGGGCATGGAGAACGAGAGGACTTTCGCATCATCGTAGCCCTCGCTGGCAGCACCATTGCGCACCTCCGTGGGCTTGACCTCCACGACCTGACCATTGGGCCGCAGCGTCCGTGCCCGAAGGAGCTTAACGGTTTCGTAGCTGCCGTTATAGGGAACCTTGATCTCCGCTTCCTGCTCGCGCCCGCGCTGGTTGAGAATCTTTATCGCCTGGCGCGTCACCGTACGCGCGGAGCCGTCGGGCCGCACGGTAATATCCGCAAGATCTAAGAGAGTCGCCTTAGCGGCGTTGGGATACTCGGCGGCTTTTGGTGCCTCCGCGAGAAGCTTTTTTAGCTCCGCCACATCGGGCTGAGTGAAGATAAGTGCAGGAGTCGGAAGCCACATGGAGATATAATACCGTCATGTCCGTAACTCTGACTCCCACGCAACCTACCCGTCGTGTCGTCTACCCCACGTCGGATGGAAAACCCATGGCTGAAACTGACCTGCATATTGATCTGATAGCGTACTGCCGAGACGCGCTCCGTGCCTATTTTTTGCCGTGTGCGAACGAGGTCTACGTCTCTGGAAATAACTTTGTGTTCTTTCGGCAGGGCGATCCCACGGCGAAGATATCACCGGATTGCTACGTTGTCTTTGAGTTCACGAGTAAGAAAACGCGCAACGAGGACATCGGCGAAAAGCTATTGCGCTACGAGAGCCTGCGTGTCCCTGAGTACTTTCTCTTCGATCCCAAAGGGGAGTATCTCCAGCCCGCACTGCGCGGCTATCGTTTGACGTCACTGGGCATGTACGCCCCAATCGCTCCTGATGCTGAGGGTTGCCTACACTCCCAGCAGTTGGGGCTCGTGCTGGTGCAAGAAAACCGTCGGCTGCGCTTACGAGACAGCCTCACGGGCGAGCTGCTCCGAAGCGCCGCCGAGGCTGAGGAAGAAATCACACGGCTTCGTGCGGAGCTTGAGCGGCTACGGGGGGCGATATAATACCCGTTGCCATGCTCTCACGAAAAAGTTTACTGACGGCCTTTACTCTCGGGATATTCCCTACGACCCTCTTTGCGCAGAAGCTTGACGACGACTCGTTTGAGCTCCACCGCTTGCGGATTGTAAACCGTCGGCTAGGGACGATCCAGGTTTCGACCGATGCGGGATCGAGCTGGTCTATTGTCGGGCGTGTGACACAGCCATCCACGGGAGCCAGTGAGGGCTACCTTGCCGCCGAGTACGCACCGGTGGGATCCGTCGCGGCGGTAGCCGTCCACGGGCTGCGTATCCGCATCTCAGGGGAAGATCCTCAGCTTCACGCACCGCTCGTGATGGGGATCTCCCCAACGGAGTTCTCAGGAGACAAAGCGAATTTTGGCTACGGAGGGCACCGCGCGGGCTCCGTGGGCATGCAGACCGATATTCCTGCGGGCACGTCCATCTTTCGAGAGCTTGCTCCTCTTCCGGGCAACATGGTATTCACGGAATCGCGCGGGGGGCGGCTGGTTCCGCTGCCCGAGGGCTTCAAGCCACGTGGCCAGGGCGAGATACTGATTATCCCCGTACGTGTTCCGTTAAAGCGGCTACGTGAGGTGCTGATCGAGAATAAGCTCGGGGGGAAAGTCCGTGTCACTTTGGCGGGGGGCGAGAGCCGGGTGGTGACGTATGTGGTGAAGCCGGTGGCCGGGATCGGGCGCTTTGATGGGACGAGCTACACGGGCGTGGGGCGCATCAACACGGCGCACACGGGCGTGATCACGGTCTCCACGGCACCCATTGACACACGGCAACCCGAAGGAGAGGGCAAAGAGCGCCGAGGCGGTTTCCAGATCTCGCCCCTCTGGCACAATAGCCGTACCAATGAGCACGATGCCCCGATGATGCTGCTTCTGGGGGCACTGGGCGAGGACGGGAAACCTGTCAAGCGCCGCCGTGAGCTGGAGGGGACGGCTCCCTTATTTTTAGGGCATCTCGGGCTGTTTGGCGAGGGGGCCACCGTAGACTGGCAGATAGACGATGGCGAGTGGGAGGCCATGCCGCCTATTCTCGGGGTGCGCCTGGATGCCTTTACTGCCGATGG
>NZ_JAYUPA010000696.1:0-3769 GCF_043760365.1 Armatimonas sp. | reverse complement strand
CTGAAAACACGCTGGGCAAGCAGGACTTTCTGAAGCTCCTCACCACCCAGCTCCGTAACCAGGACCCTCTTAGCCCTATGAGTAATGAACAATTTATCTCCCAAATGGCCCAGATATCAACACTGGAATCCTCTCAGGACATGGGCAAACAGCTCACAACCCTGATCAATACCCAGCAGCGCACGCAGGCACTCCAGGTGGTCGGCCACGAAGTGGACTACCTCCCTGAGGGAGAAACGACTATCCAGACGGGCCGAGTCTCTGCCGTGATGCTCCAGAACGCCTCCCCTGTTCTGCTCATCAATGGCAATCAGGTGCCCTATGCGAAAGTTCAGTCTATCCACTAAAAAATAGGTCTTTCCCTCCGGGGAAAACCTGTCGAAGAGAAGTACAGAGAAAAGGAAGATCACTTAATATGACCACTGCTTTGCAAGCGGGCGTGAGCGGAATGCTCGCCCACCAGACTCGGATGGATGCGGTTGGAAACAATGTCGCCAATGCTAACACGATTGGCTTTAAGAGCACCAGTGTCACGTTCTCAGACCTGCTCAACCAGACACTCCACCCCGCGAGCACCACCACTGCCCAGCGCGGTGGCTCTAATCCCTCCACCCTTGGAGGCGGTGTCCGTGTCTCGTCGCTGGATACGAACTTTGCCCAAGGGGCCCTTCAGGACACGGGGCGTAACCTCGATGTCGCAGTCGAAGGAAACGGTTTTCTCACCGTAACCGACGGCACGTCTATTTTTATGACCCGTAATGGCAATCTCGGCCTAGACAGTGATGGCACTCTGGTGCATATGGCCACCAAGCTCCGCGTGGTGGCAGCCCCCGAAGGCAGCAGCAGCGTGAGTCCGACATCCACGGTCAAGCTTCCCGTTGGGGCAGCCAGTATGGCCCGTGCCACCTCCAAGATCACCCTGGGAGGAAACCTGGATGCTCGCCTGGGTGTCGGTCAGAGCCAGCCCATTACGGCCACGGTCTACGACTCGTTAGGTTCGGCGCATGCTCTTAGCCTCAGCCTGACCCGCTCCGCGACAGCCAATACCTGGACAGTGAGCGGCACCAGCCCGGATGGAGCGGTCAGTGTGAGTGGCACTCCGGATCTTACTTTTGATGCAAACGGGACGGCACAACTAAGCAAGCTCCCTCTCACTCTCGCATTGACGGGCGGCGGAGGTGCCCAGAGCAACCTGAGCTTCGATCTCAATACCGGAGGAATGACCCAGCTTGCCCAAAGCGCCACAGCCTCTCTGTCGGCTCAGGATGGCCTCGCACCAGGAACTCTCACCTCGGTGACGATTCATGAAAATGGAGAGATCGCTGGCGTCTTCAGCAATGGCCTGACCAAGACCATGGGGCAGATGGTCACAGCAACTTTCGCCAATAGCGAAGGGCTGGAAAATATCGGAGACACCCTCTTCCGCTCGACCATCAACTCGGGCGATCCTGTCTACAGCACACCGGGTACCAGCAGTCATGGTTCGCTTCGCAGTGGCTTTCTGGAAAGCTCCAATGTTGATCTGACCCGCGAGTTCACGGATATGATTGTCACCCAGCGTGGCTACCAGGCCAGCTCCCGCGTGATCACCACGTCAGATCAAATGCTCCAGGAGCTCATGCAGCTCGGCCGCTAATCTCTGACGATTCCTGTTTGTTTCTCTCACCTTATTCCCTCCTGAGCAACCCGACTAATGCTCGTTAGTCCGGTTGCTTTTTTTTTATATCCCCCTGGCGATCCAAGATTAGCCAGACTGCCTATTATCTTAGTTTCCCTCTAGGGCGATAATCCACTCAGGAGCGAGAAAGTGCTCTGGAAGATTCAGGAAACAAAGAAATGGCAATCGCTGGTAAAACCCTTATTATTCTTGTCGCAACCTCGGTACTAGGCTCTATAGGAGCTGCAGTTGGCACCGGTTTGCTCCTCCGCGGTAAAGCTCCCGTAGCCGCCGCAGGTCCTGCCGACACGCACAAGGCTCCTGTAGAGCCCCAGGTGCGCACCCCGCTGACGATCCACCCTCTGGGCGAGCTGGTGATTAACCTTGCCGACCCGGAAACCAACCTCCGCTACGCCAAAGTCACTATCGCCGTCGGCTTTGAAGAAAAGATCGCAGAGGAAGATTTAAAGCTCCATGATCCCGTGCTGCGTGACATGGTCATTCGCACGGTTTCCAAGAAAACATTTGGAGATCTCCATAAATCTGATGGTCTTGACAAATTAAAAGATGAACTCCGTACAAAAATGGACAAATTAGTACCAAAAGCACATGTCTGTAATATCTATTTAGAGAATTTTGCGATGCAATAGGGCATGATGCCTTTCAAGAAAGAAAATCATGACACAGGAACTACTCAATCCAGAAGAGCGCTCGGCTCTAAAAAGCCTCTACACCACGCCTGATGTCGTTGTTGCCGTCTTTCCTAGCGTCAGTCAGTTGGATAAAGAACAGCAAGCGGCATTTTTCAATAAGCTTACCCAGTGGGGCGTGCACTTTCAGCGTGAGCTGACGAGTCTGCTTCGCTTGCCCTGTACTTTTCTGCCCCCCCAGCAGATGATTGTCAGCCAGAGCCAGCGCTGGCGTGGGGATGAGGAGATATTTCACGCGGTCTACGGACCTCATAAAGGCCAGACACTCTCGCTGGCGCTGCCAAGACCATTTGCGGCAGCTCTCTGTGAGCGGCTCTTCGGCTCCCCGATCTCTCTTCAGGCGGATCGTGCACTCATGGCATCGGAGCGCTCGCTGCTCCGGGAGCTCGTGGCGGAGTGGCTGGTTCAGCTAAGCACCGCCTTTAATGTCATGACGCTACGACTCAGCAATAAAGACGAAACAGAGAGTGAAGAAAACGACCTCAACACTCTTTGGATGCGTGTGGAGTGTCCCATTCGCTGTGGGACGATCGAGGCGGGGCTCTTTATCTCTCTCTCCGTAGACAGTGTCCGTGATCTGCTCGGGCTCACCTACAAACAGACCAAGACAAAGATCGCCCGTCAAGAGCTTATGGAGCGCCTGGGAGATGTCCCGCTGGATCTGCATGCCGTGCTCGGGGAGACAGAGTTCTCACTGGATGCTCTGGCGAGCCTGCGGATCGGGGACGTGATCACCTTGGACCGTCACGCGGAAGATTTAGTTGACCTTAAGCTAGACCAAGGAGTGCTCCTCCGAGCACGAGCGGGCCTGGCAGGACAGAATGTGGTTCTGGAGATAGTCTCCGGACCTAAGGAGAAAGGAAACGGATGAGTACCCTGACAACTCAGGAGCCCCTGACGGAAGAGACTCGCACAGAGCAAAAGGCACACACGGAGCAAAAGGCACAAAAGGAGCACGACATTGTTAACCACAGTAGTGCAGCTCCCTTCGGACACACCCCGGAGTATCTTCTGGATGTGCGCCTGACAGTTAGTGCCGAGATTGGCCGTGTTGAGATGCCTGTCCGCCAAGTGATGCTCCTGGCTCCTGGTGCACTCGTTGAGCTTCAGCGCAGCGCCAGCGAACCCGTGGATATTCTCGTGAATGGGCACTGCATTGCCCGCGGTGAGATCGTCGTCATTGGTGAGCACTTCGGGGTGCGCATCACAGAACTGGGCACTCCTCTGCCTACCCAACGCTAACTTATTTGACTTGCTTTTAGAAAGGTTTACGATCATGAAATCTCTGTCTCTTGCCACTCTCTCTCTGACATTTTTGCTTGCTGCCTCTACAGCAACACACGCCCAGACCGCCGCTCCAGCAGCCGTGAAGCCTGCCGCGACGACGCCCGCTCCGGCTCCT
>NZ_JAYUPA010000695.1:0-3769 GCF_043760365.1 Armatimonas sp. | reverse complement strand
AATCGGAGTAGGGCTACAGCCGCGCACAAGGCCCGCACAGGTTCAGGAGGTGCTCGGTGAGGCTAATCGTCTGACGGGGACATTCCTGAGTGCACTGGGCAAGCTGGTCTCGACACCGCGTGAGCTCGGGAAAAACATCGGAGGCCCGATCGCCATAGCGGGGGCTGTCTCCGAAGTGGTCAAGCTGGACTGGGCCGACCGGGTACTGGCACTCTTCTCGCTCATGGGGCAGCTCTCCCTCTCCCTGTACGCGGCCAATCTCTTTGTGCCGATCCCCGTCTTTGATGGCGGTCAAGTCGTGCTGCTTCTCATTGAGGCGATCCGGCGACGGCAGCTCAGCAAAGAGCAGCAGATGGGAGTTGCGCTCGTAGGCTGGGCTCTGGTGTTAGTCCTCTTTGTGAGTGTGACGTTTAATGACATCCTGAAGCTGCTGGGAAAAGGCTAACAAGCGTGGAAACGTCCGCGAAAACGAGGATACAGCGACTTGCTCTCGCTTTGCCGGTGTGTGCTCTGATGGCACTGATACTAGGGGCGCAAAAGGCGGGCAAGCCTAGCGAGGTGGCCAAATCGAACGGAGTATCCGGTCTGACTGCCGATCCCGCACCGCACTTTGTGGCGCTACTCCCCGAGAGCCGTGCACTGGTGACGGAGCGCGGCGCGAACGCGCTCGTGATGCTGGATCTGGTGGCAGGGAAAATTCTGAGTCAGGCTCGGGTGGGCGACGAGCCGTTTTGTGTGGCCGCACGAGGCAGTGTCGCCGTGGTCACCAACTACGGCTCGGACTCACTTTCCGTGCTGGAGGTCACCCCCAATGGCCTGAGTGTCACGGCGACGATTCCCGTGGGCGATGAGCCGCGCGGCGTGGCGCTCTCGCTCGATGGCAAGCGTGCCTACGTCGCGCTGGGCGGCGAGAGCGCCGTTGTCGTGGTTGAGCTGGCGAGCCGGAAAATTACTCAGCGCCTCCCGACGGGCTTGGAGCCCTGGCATGTGGCGCTCACACCGAACGGTAAGCGGCTCACGGTGGGATGCACACGGGCGCGGACGCTCTCCGTCTATGCACTGCCCACTGGCGAGGAACTGTATACCGTTCCGCTCAATGGCCGCAATGTCCGGGAAATCGCGATCTCCCCGGATGGCAAGCAGGCCTTTGTGCCGTTTATCAATGAGCGGCGCTTCCCGGCGACAAAAGACAATATAGATCGGGGCTGGGTGGTCGGCAATCGTCTGGCACGCGTCCCGCTCACGGAGGAAGGCCCACGCGAGGCGATTGCGCTCGATACCCAAGGCGATGCACTGGGCGACGTAGACGGTTGCACGCTCTCGCCCGATGGCCAGACAATTGCACTGACGGCAGGGGGCACGCATGAGGTTGTGTTTTTCTCTAAGATTGCCGGGCTCCCGTTTGTGGCGTTCGGTGGCCCGGAAGACTACTTAGAGCCCGAGTCCATTGAGCGAGTTCGGCGCATCAAAGTGGGGGGCAGGCCGCTGGGCGCACAGTTCTCCACCGATGGCAAGCAGCTCATTGTCGCCAATGATTTTCTTAATGCCGTGCAGATACTGGACGTTGCCTCTGGGAAAGTGGCTCAGACGATCACGCTCGGTGGCCCGGCTCAGCCCTCGCAAGTGCGCCTCGGAGAGCAGATTTTTAACGATGCCAAGCGCTCGTTTCACTCCTGGTACTCGTGCGCCTCATGCCATACAGAGGGGCACACCAATGGCGGTAACTTCGATACTAAAAACGATGGCGGCTATGGCAAGCCTAAAAAGACGCTGAGCCTGCGCGGTGTTGCACAGACCGCACCGTACACCTGGCACGGCTGGCAGAAAGACCTGCGGCAGGCCATTGTGGAGTCGTTCACGAAGAGCATGCAGGGCGACGAGCCCACATCTGTTGAAGTGGACGCCGTGGAAGCCTACTTAAAAACGCTCGACTGGAAGAAATCCCCGTTTCCTGCAAATCCCGCAGGCCAGAAAGTCTTTGTGGCAAAGGGGTGTGCGAGCTGTCATGGCGGCGAGACTTACGCCACGCCGACGATTACGAAAATTGGTCTTGAAGAGTCAAATGATAGCTATGTGGGCTACAACCCACCGACACTACGCAATGTCTATAGCCGCGCTCCGTACCTGCATGATGGCCGCGCTCTGACTCTCGAAGATGTGCTCACTAGGTACCATCGGCCCAGTAAGCTCACGGGAGAATCTGATTGTACGCCTCAGGAGCTGAGAGATTTAGTGGCGTTTCTGAAGAACTTGTGAGCGTTTACCCCTCCGGCACACTGTGGCACTGGCGGCAGCGCGCTTCGTAGTGTTCGGTGGCTCCAATCAGAACCGTCGGGGCACTGGCAGGGGCGGGTTGGCCATTGATCAGCCGCTGGGAACGCGCGGCGTCGCCGCCGCAGACGGCGCAGATGGCGCGTAGCTTGACGACATTATCGGCGACGGCGATTAAGCGAGGCATGGCTCCAAACGGAGCGCCGCGAAAGTCCATGTCCAGACCGGAGACAATCACGTCTTTGCCGTCATCGGCGAGCGCTTGGCAGACCTCAAAGATTCCCGCGTCAAAGAACTGCGCTTCCTCAATGGCAATTAGCTGCGTCTCAGGAGCAATCGAGAGATAGAGTGTCGCGCTGTTTTCGGCGGCCTGTGCCTCGTGACGTGCTCCGTTGTGCGAGCGTATCACGGTGACAGGGTCTCGGGTGTCGAGTGCGGGTTTGAAAACCTGGACAGTGCGCTTGGCATAGAGTGCGCGGCGAACCAAACGAATCAGCTCTTCTGTCTTGCCAGAGAACATCGAGCCACAGATCACAGTAAGGGAGCCAGTGGGCATACCGGCCATTTTACCGCGTCGCGAATCGCTCCGAAGAATTCGCCCCGATGAACCGGGGCGTCTTATTATCCTCGTTCCTCGGACACAAAGGCCCTCCGGGCCATACCGATTTTATGGGCGGCACGCCCTTTGTGTCACGAAGGGACAATAAGACGCTCCCGTTCATGGGAGCGACTCAATTCGGGGCGAGCGCTCTAGCGCCAGCAATGCCTCTTTGCGCTCCAGGCCGCCGCCGTAGCCGGTGAGTTTTCCCCTTGCTCCGATCACACGGTGGCAGGGGACGACAATCGAGAGGGGATTTTTCCCATTGGCGAGCCCGACGGCACGGGAGGCTTTAGGGTTGCCGATACGTGCTGCCAGCTCACCGTAGGAGAGCGTCTGGCCGTAGGGAATACGCAGCAGCTCCGCCCAGACGGTTTTTTGAAAGTCAGTGCCTGAGGCGGCAAGCGGCAGCTCAAAGGCTGTGCGTGTGCCCACAAGATACTCGGTGAGCTGCCCTTTGGCTGCCACAAAGACCGGCAAGTCCGACGACTCTTGCCAGTCAGGTTGTTGTGTTGGCGCATGGCGGTGATCCGGGAGCAGATAGACTCCCGTGAGCGCCTCGCCGTTGGAGGTGAGCAGCAGCGTGCAGAGCGAGGTTTCGAGAGGCGTAAAGTAGGTCATTATTTTGTCTCCAAAGAACGCCATAGATGCATCGTGGCGTAGGCGCGCCAGGGGCGCCAGGCGTCGGCAATTTCTAAGATTTTGGTAGGGTGAGTCTCGCCCAGCGCTTTTTTGACCCCAAGGTCGGTGTGGGGAAAGGCATCCGGCCAGGCAAGGGCACGCATCGCGATGTACTGCGCCGTCCACTCCCCGATTCCCGGAAGTGCGACTAAGGCTTTTAGTGTGGCCGCCCGATCCCCGCCTCGCTCCAGGGAAATTTTACCCTCGGCGACGGCCTGT
>NZ_JAYUPA010000694.1:0-3771 GCF_043760365.1 Armatimonas sp. | reverse complement strand
TTCCATGCCACCCAGACGGTCGCAAGCTGGAACGGCAGCGCCACGAGCCGAAGTGCCAGTAGGCTGCCGCCGCCTGTGATCGCAAAGACCAGCGCGGCCAGAACGTAGTAGAGCGGCGGCTGATGGACTTCATCACGGCTCGTCGCTCCCTCAGGGAGCTCCGTCATGCCTTCGCGCGCCTGCATCGTCTCTGTCACGGATGCAGGAAGCGGCTTGCGACCCGGGCTTGGGACAAACATCACCAGCCCTTTTTGC
This sequence comes from Armatimonas sp., assembly GCF_043760365.1. Lineage (GTDB taxonomy): Bacteria > Armatimonadota > Armatimonadia > Armatimonadales > Armatimonadaceae > Armatimonas. Next base: position 3,516 of record NZ_JAYUPA010000694.1, on the reverse strand, counting down.
TCGACCAGCAGCCGCACATAGTCCCGGTGCGACGACTCATCGGGATTATGATCGAAGGGGACTTTGACCGCAAAGCTCACCGAGAGCACTAGCGCGGCGGCGAGGATGGCGTAAAGGGATTTCATAGCGGGCCTTCCTGAACCCATCCCGTGCGCTTCTGAACCCATCCCCCCGGCCCCCTTCCCTCAGGGCAGGGAAGGGGGAGGTAAGAGGATTTTTTACCCTCCCTGCCCTGAGGGAGGGGGGCTGTAGTGAGGAACGAACGAAGGCCGGGTGGGTTCGAAGCCGGGTGGGTTCGGGTTAGGGGGGAATCTTTCATACGCCCGCCTTCTCGCAGAGCGCTTTGATCTGTGCGAGAAGCGCCCGCTCCTGGTTTGGAACGGAGAGTGCGTTTTCGAGCGAGCCATAGTGCGCCTCAAGGCACTCCATCAAGAGCGTTTTGATCGCCGCCTCATCGGGGCCGTGGGGAAGCTTGCTGGCGGTGTAGGCGCTCTCTAGCTCTTTTTCCTTGGTGACGAAGAACTCCTTGACTTGCTCCAGAGTCCACTCACCGCGCCGGATTGCCTTCATGCGCTCTCGGTCGCGCTGTAGATCAAGATCACCTAATGTTAGTATTTGCTCGACTTCATCAAGTAAACGCACGACATGATAAGCAAATTTAACGTCGAAACCGAACACCTCCACGTTCTGGGCACGCTTGCTGCCCTCTTGCGGTGTCTTGATCTCCATCTTATGAACTTGAGAGTAGGCGTAGCCTTTGAACTTATGCCACGCGCCTTTATGAAGAAAAATCTGGCGCTTCTCGCGGACACGCTCCCCAATGGAGTTGCAGTGTAGGACGCACTCTCGGGGGGTAAAGAGCGAGTCCACTATATTAGGGTTGTTCTCCATCGCGAGCTGAAAAAACTTGACCAGCGAGAATATAGTTAGATCGTACTCACGGCCCTTGCCCGCCAGCGCGTCCTTGTCCTCGATATGGTGCTGCTGGTACTGCTCGAAGCGCTGGAGCTGACGACCAAAGCCGGGAATTTCGCCGCGCAGGTGTGGAAAGACATCGTCCTTGGGTGGGATACAGAAGCCGTAGACATCCATGTCCGATGAGTCCGACGAGACCCCGTAGGCCATGGAGCCCATGATGGTTTCGTAGGCGATGCAGGTGGGGAGCCACTTGGGTGGGCTGATGAGCTTGCGCTGCGCGAGGCGCTCGATGGTACTTGCCATAGTTTCAAAAATTTAGAACGACTGTCCTAGCGAGATGTAGGTACGAGAGCGGTTGCCAAAAGCCAGATCAAAGCGAATCGGGCCGAGCGGGCTCTGAAAACGCAGCCCGACTCCACCGCCCACTTTTAGACCACTTGCGGAGACATTCTGGCCGGGAAGCCAGGCATTGCCCGCATCCACAAAGAGGACACCCGCTGTGTCTGCTCCGAGCGGAACGCGCACTTCGGCGGAGCCCAACGCCATCCTATCGCCGCGCACCGAGAAGAACTCATAGCCGCGTAGAAGCTCAAAACCGCCCAGGAAGAACTGCTCGGAGAGGGGCACATCGCCCGTAGACGTCCCCCCGAGCAGGCGTATGGCGAAGACGGAGCCGGGTTTTTTGGGCAGGGGCAGGGGGCTGTAGCGACGTAAGTCCAGGCTGGCTTGGCTAAAGTTACGGTTTCCCCCAAAAGCTGCGCCCGCCGACTCGAAACGCAGGCGGTTGAGGAAGCCACTGTGCGGGTTATCGGCACGGTCACGGGTATCGGCGCTGAGTGCGAAGCCCAGTGCACCGACCGTGGCCTTGGCACGGCTGAGTTCAGCAAGAGGCGGGTTAAGACGATCGGGGATGGAGTCGTAGCCCACTTCGTCACGCCGGCCTGTGAGCGCAAGGTTCCAAATCCCACCCAGAGGTCTGCCGATCTGAACATTACCGCCCTTGCGCCGCTCGTAGCTACGCAGAGTCTCAACAGGAGTTCCAAAGGTGGGCAGAAAAATCGTATTCTGGTCGTAGACACTCACCCCGTAGGCTAGGCTGCGGGGGCCGAGGGCGGGGCGCAGGACTGTCACATCGAAGGCAGTGCGGGGAGCCTCCTGAACAAAAAAGCCGTTATCATCCAGTAAGACGCGCCCGAAGCGCTGCCACTGCACCGCGAGCTGCTGGGCGGTTCCAAAGAGGTTCGTTTCGCTGAGATTGACAAAGCCCACCAGCCCCGTGCCGTCGCCGTAGCCCACGGTTGCCGCGACGTTGCCGGTCTGTGCCTCTTTGACACGTACGACAAGATCAATCAGCCCCAGGGTATCTGTGGCATCGCTTTCCTCGGGCGCGCGACCGCTAACGATGACCTCAGAGAAGATTCCCAGGCGGCTTAGCCGGAGCCGATCCTGCTGCACTGCATCATCACGGTAGACCATCCCCGTACGAAGCGAGAGTGCCTCACGCAAGACGCGTGTTTGGGTGCGCTGATTGCCCTCGATGATCAGCCGGCGGATGCGTCCCTCGGCAAGGGTCAGTGTCAGGGTGCCGTCGGCAGCGAGCTGGTAGCTGATCACTTGGGCTAGAGGGTAGCCACGCTGCTGGTAGAGCGCCTTGACCGCATCGAATGCAATGCGGAGCGTGGCAGGCTCGGCGTGCTTGCCCTGTAGCACGGTTCTTGCACTCTGGGCAATGAGGTTCGCAGGTACCACTGAGGCACCGCGAACCTCGACTCGCTGGATGAGCGAGGTCTCTTGCGCTTGCGCGGAGGCCACTCCCAGGGCAGTAAAAAACAAAATTGGGGGGGAACGGTGCATACGAGATGCCTTGACGAAAGGAGCGCCCTTCGTTAGAATATAAAAGGAGGGGGGAACGACAATGGGGATCGGAGTCCTGATCTATTTGGCCGCGGCGCTAGCATTTTACGTCTATCTTCTGGCCACTGCGCGCCCGGAGGCTAAAAACTAAGATACCCCCGACGGCAAATTGCCGTCGGGGGTAGTGTTTTTACTAGGCTCCTGCCATCTCATGGAGGATGTAGAGCAATAACGCGGTGCTCATCCACGTGATTACAATGTTGCGGGTATACACCGAGAGGATCTCATCGTAGCCCGCCTTGCCTCGGAAGTTGCTACTAGGGGTATTGGCCACGCCTCCGCCCAGTCCCTCGTTCTTCGGGTTTTGTAAGGTCACGATCACGATCAAGCTAAAGGAGAGCAGGAGCAGGGCACCGGTTAAGATACCGATGACGATGTTCATGATTCGCTGCCTGCCTTATCTCCGGTGCTGATCTTATCCCCTTCAGGCTTCTTCTCGTCGTCGGTTTTTTTCTCTTCTTCGTCTTTGGCATCGCCATTGACGGAGTTCTTAAACTCGCGGATGCCCTCGCCTAGGCCGCGTGCGAGCTGGGGGATCTTGCTTCCGCCAAACAGAACCAGAATGATTGCACCGACGATGAGCCAGTCGGTGTAGCTAGTGAAATAGGCAAATGTCGTGGTCAACATAGCGTTTTAATTCTTCTCCTTAAGCGCTTTTCGCCTCAGCGTCTGCGCCGGTAACTT
>NZ_JAYUPA010000693.1:0-3777 GCF_043760365.1 Armatimonas sp. | reverse complement strand
TTTCTGGGTATCCGTGGCTTCTATCAATGTCGTGAGGCCCTCCTGAGCCAAGTGCATTTTGGCTCAGAATACCTCGGATTTTATATGCAATCGCCCTTGGATTAGAATGCCGCCTCATGAACGAGGAGAGCACGCGTCGCTTCTGGCGCAAGCACCACGATGTCGCGGAGCGACTTTATGGCCGCAGGCCAGCCAGCCTCCGACCTTCACGTCGGGGGATAATGAGGTTGAGATGCCCTTTGAATACGTCCCGTTGCTGCGAAAGCAGCTTGAACTCTACATGCTTCCGCGTGGCTTCGAGCGCTTCCAGAGCTATATTAAAACCATCATCAACGAGACTGGCGACGATGTTGCCCTCGCGCCACTTGTTTGGATGAACCCAATGGGCAAAGAACACTGCAACGCGCTTATGGAGCAGTATCTCTCCCGCGAGATTGATGCCGAGCGCCTCGCACAAGAGACGCTGGCCGAGTTCGCCACCGATGCCGCGCTGCGCGTTTCTCTCGTGCTTGTGGACGATGCGAAGGGCGGCTGGACTAACCGTACGGACTACGAGTACAAGCTCCGCACCCAGCTCGGCGCAACGCTACGACGTTCCCACTGGCTTTCTCTTATGCTCTGGACCAGCGCGACGCCCAGCCCGGAGATCGTCGTGGAAACCACACGCATCACGCTTCGGCGTGCCCTTCATGTTCTTGCACACGGCGATCCCAAGACACTTCAGGAGATTCTGGCACAAGAAGCCATCGCCCAAACAAAATACCCCGCGCTCGCTCCCGACGAGCGAACCTACACCCGCGAGGTTCTCACGCCGCTTTTAGACACGCCCATTGACAACATGCCCGTGATCGTCGCCGCGCTCTTTGGGGACACGGCAGCAACGGGCCTTGGCTATCCCCCACTCGGCCTTGGCGACAACGCCGGGATCTCCATCGCAAACCAGACGCCATGGCGGTGGTGTCAAGGGGAGCTACTTCCATCGTTTCTACACAGTCTCTAAGACGCCAGGCCTCGTTATTTCTTTTCCGGGGGTGGGATCGGGGAAAATACTCCTACACGGTGCGCGGGTTTACCACGCCAAGCCTCGCGGGTTCGTGCAATCGCCGCCATCAATTCGCTCGCGGCAGTCTCACGATCTGCATTCTTAGGCAGTGTGAAGGGTTCTCCAAAAGCGACTGTAATCCTCCCCCTACAAAGACCACCTTTCTTGCCCAGCACCCTACTGGCCCCACTGACAAAAACGGGAACAACACTGCAACCTGTCTTTATCGCAAAAGTGGCCGCGCCCGGCTCAGGCGTCCCCAGTTTCTCCTCAGAGTCCTCACGTGTTCCCTCAGGGAAAACACAAACCACGCGCCCCGCCTTAAGGTACCGAAGCGCCGTCTTAAATGCGGTCATGTCAGGCTCGCCGCGCTTCACAGGAAAGCCATCCACACCACGCAGTAGCCAGTTAATGATTTTATTGTGAAAAAGCTCCGCCTTGCCCATAAAAACCACTCGACGTGGGCTAACATTTCCAATGGCAACCGGATCCAGGTACGACGTGTGATTGCTCACGTAGAGAACAGCTCCCTCTTTGGGGACGTTTTCCTCGCCCTGTATATGAAACGTCGCCCAAGGCCGCAGGAGCACAAGAGTCCCACGTTTCAGTATCCAGTAGGTGTCTGTATGGGTTACAATCGTCTCATCACTCATGTGCTTACTTTACCCGCTAATTCCGTAACAATTTCGTCTATAGTGCGTCCATCCGTGAGCACGGCCAGTGCATCAGACGCGGCAACTAACGGCGATGCTTCCCGTGTCTGGTCACGCTCATCGCGCTCTCGCTGCTCCGCGAGAACCGTTTGGTAATCCATGGTCTCGCCCCGTGCTTCAAGCTCCGCGTGACGGCGTCGAGCACGCTCTTCAGACGAGGCAGTCAGAAAGACCTTCAGTTCCGCCTCAGGAAAGACAACGGTGCCTATATCGCGCCCTTCCATTACAACACCGCCCTCTGCGCCCAGTGCCCGCTGGAGCTGGACAAGTGCGCTCCTGACTCCAGGCACCGCTGCAACCTTGGATGCCATCTGTGAGACTTCAGGAGCACGAATCGCTGCCGTGACATCTTCGCCAGAAAGGGTCACTCGCTGCGGCTCTCCTACTCCCACCGGATCAAACGTAATCTGCGCCTGCTGAGCGAGACAAGTGGCTTCCTCTGGAGGCATCCCCCGCCGGAGTACCAGAAGGGCAACACAACGGTACATCGCTCCTGAGTCCAGGTAGACATAGCCAAGACGATCGGCAAGAAGCCGTGCCACGGTAGATTTCCCTGCCCCCGCGGGGCCATCAATCGCAACTACCCAGCGTCGCATAGTTCCTCCAGACACTCAAAAAAATTAGGGAACGTCTTTGCGACACAAGCGGGATTATCAATCACAATCCCCGGAGATCGCAGGCCTGTGATCGCAAACGCCATCGCCATCCGATGATCGTCGTAGGTCTGGATCGTGGCGGGGTGCAGCGATGTTGCAGGATAGATCGTCAGCCCATCGGACCGCTCCTCCACATCTACTCCCAGCCGTGTCAGCTCAGCCACAACAGCCGTAAGTCGGTCAGTTTCTTTGTGCCGGATATGCCCTACATTTTCAATCACGGTCGGTGAGCTCGCAAACGGTGCAATCGCCGCAAGGGTCATCACCGTATCAGAAATTGCATTCATGTCTAAAGTGATCCCCCTGAGCTGCTCGGGGCCATGAACATCAATGGCTCCATTGGCCATGACAACATCGCAGCCCATCGCCTCAAGCACCTTCACAAACTGAGTATCCCCCTGCAAAGAGCTTGGCCCCAGCCCGTGAATCCGTACCCAGCCTCCCGTTACGGCGGCGGCGGCAAAAAAATAGGACGCCGCAGAGGCATCGGGTTCAATTGCGTAGCTCTCCATCCGGGGTAAACCCAGCTCCCGTCGTCGCACCTGCTGCCGTCCGGATACACGGTACTCCTGCCCCCTATCCCGTGCGGACAAGCCAAATTGAGCGAGCATCGCCTGGGTCATCCGGACGTACGGCGCAGAGAGGATAGGGCCTTCCACCTGAATAATAGTTTCCTTAGCATCGGCAAAAGGAGCCGCGAGAAGTAAGCCGGAGAGGAACTGGCTGGAGGCATCCGCTCGAATTGTCGTGGATCCTCCGTGCAGCCCCTGCGCATGAATTATCAGGGGTGGGCATCCGGTCGGGCAGTCCACCGCAACCCCGAGCCCTTCGAGTGATTTCACGAGATCGCCAATAGGACGCTCACGCATGCGAGCAACACCGTCGAGGTGAAATGTCCCCTGCCCCAGTGCTGCAATGGGGCTAATGAAACGCGCAGTGGTGCCGGAGTTTCCCACAAAAAGTTCGGCCTGGGAAGCAGGAATAGTCCCTCCCTCACCCTGCACAGTTATCATCGCTGTATGCGGATCAGCTTCAATAGCAAACCCCAGTGCCTTCAAACAATCCTGCATTCGCTGTGTATCATCGGCAAAAAGTGCGCCAGTGAGGGTTAGTCGGCCATCGGTAAGTGCCGCCAGCGCCAGCGCACGATTTGTAATACTTTTGCTGCCGGGCACTTTCGCAGTGGCTCGAAGAGGGGAAGAAAGCGGAGTAATCTCGATCTGTGGCGGGTAGGTCACAAGGGACAGGATACCACATCCCCTGAAAGAGAAAAGCCCTTACTCGGTAGACTTACCAAGTAAGGGCTCAACATAAATTCTGGCGTCGCGCTATTTTCCCGGAGGCTTTTGCCCCAAGTATCTTCGCC
>NZ_JAYUPA010000692.1:0-10972 GCF_043760365.1 Armatimonas sp. | reverse complement strand
CGTTATGAGCTTTCACCGCATTCGGTAGGAGCCTCGGGGCCGTCTCCCACCCAGTCCCCGTTGCCACGTGCTCTGCCCCCAGGCACCCGTGTACGTGTCGCTGTCGAGCCAAATCAAGCTATGGGGATGGAGTATTGCCGCCGCGCCTTTGCTCGGGTGGGATGGGCACCCGTGAGCGAGATTGATTCAGATGGCCCTACCGAGACAGAGCACTACGGCTCCTTCGGGAGTAGCGGCTTTGGAGTCAACCGCCACTTAGTTCGCAATACCCGTCGCGATCTGGGCTAGAAGCCTATTCTCTGGCCTAGAAGCCCTGGAAGCCCCTTCTGAAAGTACAAGGAATATCTTTATGCAAATAATCTGTTTAGTTCCCCTGACCCCGGCTGGCGATGAGCTGGGCTACCTTCCGCTCCTGGATTTTATTGTTACTGACGCGGGAGCGGGCGAGGGAATGGCAGTGCCTTCCATGCTGCGCAGTCAGCTTGAGGTCCTTCAGGAGCTGATCTACTGCACTCTGGAGAGCGAAGGCCTCAAGCCAGTCGAGGATGAGCTTGGACTGCGCCTCACGATCTCGGAGGCCCTCGCCTTTGCGGGGGAGGAAGCACCTGTCGAGCTTCGCCTTGTCGTTCGCCCAGTAGCAAGTCCCTCGCCGGAATCTTCCCTGAACGTGGTGAGGCCAGCCGAAGGCATCCAGGTGCCCGGTTTTGACTGGAACACGTTCTTCGAGACGACGGGGAAGTGAGACAGGAGGTATCAAGATGGTTCAACTATTTCAACGAAAAACAACAATGCCGAAAGTGGCGGATAGATCTGAAAAAGTGGGGGATGGATCTGAAGAGCAGGTGCAGAGCGATGCCATCAGGATCGCTCCTTCCCTGATCACGCTCGAGTCCGCTCCTTCTTCCCCCTCGGGTGGTTCTTCTTCGCCCTCGCCTGGGGGGAGCTGGGAGTGCATTATTGAGCCCATGGAAGAGGAGGGAAGCCTGCGCTGGCGTCAGTGCCTCACCGAAGCACTACGGCCCCAACTGGAGAGCCGCCTTCATGCAGAGCCCAACGCAGACCAGTTCACGCTGGCCTGCTCGCCCTGGCACCGGGCCGAGCTTCGGCGAACAACCCAGGGCTGCGAAGGCCCGCTGCGACTACAGGTAAGCGCCAGCGTTAAAGGAGCCACCGGGGTTAACCTACCCGCCCAGCCCAATAGCCGGTTGGCAGCGCTCGGAGGGAGAACGTCTTCTGGTGGTTCCCAGGAGGGCTATCCCGAGGAAGCGCTGCCTTCAGAGCGGCTAATGCACTCGTTTGCAAAACTGGTAGGACTGGAAGAGCAGGCAAGCGAGCTTCTCAATTACCTTGACTGCTTCTGTGGCGATGCCTTGACCCGCTGGGGAGAGACGTCCAGCCAGAGCGTGCCAGCACCCCTCCTAACGCGCTTCAGCCAGAGCGTGCCCTTATTCCTGCTGTATGGAGATCCCGGTGTAGGTAAGTCGGTGCTCGTACGCGGCGTTGCCGATGCCTTCTGCCGCCAGAAATCGACTTCTGGCTCGCTGATCAGTGTGGGGACTGAGGTGCGGGGCAGTGGGCTGGTAGGCGACTTCAGCCAGAAGCTCCGTGGGGCGTTTACCGCCGTGCGTCGCCTATCCAGTTCCGGTCTGCGCGTGCTCGTGATAGACGAGGCCGAAGCGATCGCGATGCGGCGCAGTGAGTCCGCCGCGCACCAGGAAGATCGCGCTGCCACCAATACACTACTCCAATGCCTGGATGCCCTTCAGGGAGAGGAGCGGATCGCTGTCTTTCTGACGACCAATCGCCTGGAGGCACTGGATCCCGCCTTGCTGCGTCGCTGTGCGCTGACCTTGCAGCTCTCAAGGCCAGGAGACGCGGCGAGGGCAGCTCTTCTGGAGGCATGGCTTGGGGAGGTCACGTTTGTGGATTCTCCCTTAATTAGTGCAAGCGAAGGGATGACCGCCGCGGATCTGGAGAATGCTTTGACACGTGCTTTCCTCATGGCGGTACGGAGGGGTCAGGCGCTCGCCGAGGCGGATCTTAAGGTGCTGTTGCAAGAAGCGCAACGAACTCAGGCGGTGGACATTTCACTACCGGTTAACATTTCACTACCCGTTATCAGTGAGAAGGAGCGATAACTATGGGCATATTCAAGGCGATGGGAGAGGGCTGGGATGACTTCTGGGCGGAGATCGATACAGACCGGCAGATTACTTTGACGAACCGCGAGATCCGCCTCCACCAGTCAGAGCAGTCTAAGTTTGAAGCACTCCAAAATGTGACGGAAGCGGGCGTTAAAGCTGCCACCTCGCAAAGGACTGCCCTCGCTCGGGTGAGTGAGGCGCAGCTTGAAGCTGAGCGCCGCCTGATGAATGTTCAGATAGCTACGGAGACGGAGAGGTGGAATGGGCGCACCCAAATTGCAGTCGCACAGTCAGATTTAGGAATTATTGCCCATGCTAAGCAGGCAGAGTACATCGACGCCCAGACGCGGCTCCTGGAGGCGCAGGCGGAGCACCTGTTTCACCGGGGATTAGCGGGTTTGCCCCCAGAAGAGTTGACAGAGCAGCTTGATGCCTATGCTCAGCAGCAGATGCACCGCTTCGTTGGTGACTCCTTGCGCAGGGCTCGGCTGACGGGAACTGTTCCTCCACCAGAGGCGCTTCAGGCCACGCAAAGTATGCGCCGCCACACGATTCCTAGCCTCTCGAGTGCTCGGCCCAGTGACCAGGATATCGATCGAATCGCCCAGCAGGTAGTCGTTCAAGCCCGCTCACTACCAAGCGACGAGATGGAGCAGTTCTGGCAAGAGCTGCCCTCCCAGCTCTTAACACGATACCCCGATCTGGTGGCTCAGGAGATCGGGGAGCGGGCTCAGGAGATGCGCAGCATGACCATCACCCGCTAACTCATAACCATCACGCGCTAGAGAAAGTCAATAATGACCTCTATTATCACCTCTACCCCTGACAGTAGAGGTGATAATAGACAGCTTGTGAGGAGAATATATGCCTTCCGCCCTTGAAAAGGGCTGTAACTGGCTTATCTTTTTCCTCACTCTCTGGTCTCTTCCTGTCTTTTCTTTTTTGTTTTGCTCAAACGGAGTACTTCTTCTGACTGGAGTCTTTTTTATGTCTTCTCTCCCTTTCACTCTACCTCTAGGCGAGGCCGTCACCGAAGGACCCGGCGACGGCCTCACCACGCTACAAACGGACTCGTATCAACTAAAACCGCATCTCGAAAAACCATGGCTGCGTGCCTACCTCAAAGAGCGTATTACAGGCGGCGATATCAAAACGGAAAACGACAAAATAGCAAAAAGTCGAAACGGTCAAAGTGCCTCCGTCTGCGCCACCGCGCACGCTCTCCAGCGCCACAGTGTTTTGTTTGGATCGACAGGCATGGGCAAGTCGCGCCTCATGCGTCACGTAATTCGCGAGCAACTACAAGCGGGCTGCTCGCTTATTGCGATGGACCCCAAGGACGAAACCATTCAGGACTTGCTCGATGTTGCTCGCGAGGTCGGCATCCCCGCCGAGAAAGTCACCCTGCTCCGACCCCTGGACAAGAAAGCCCCGATTCCCGGCTGGAACCCTTTGCTTGCCGTTGCTGACTCAGTAGAGTCCTCCGCGCGGGATCTGACGGATCTGATGAAGAGCATCTTCCATGCGAGCTGGGGGGTACAGCTCAGCTACTTTTTGCGCAACGCCCTAGTTGTCATGGCCACCCATAAACTCACTCTGACCGAGCTTCAGAAGTTCCTAACGCAGGAGGACTACCGCGAGCAGTTGATTCGGATCCCTGTTGTACAGGAGGATCCAGTTGCCTACACAAAAGCGTGTGAGTGCTTCCTTGAAGACTTCACCGCTCGCAGCAAGGGAGAGCGCTCGTCGGCGGTGGCCCCGATCCTCAACAAGATCCAGGGCTTCATCGCCAATGCCTATCTTGCGGCACTGCTGTGCCCCAAGCGGCAGACACTACACCTGGACTCCCTCTGGAGTGAGCAGAGGCTTGTCCTGGTGCACCTGGATGAGAGCATCTTAGGCGATGAGGGAGCGCAACTGCTGGGGGGAATGATTGCCCACTTTGCCCTGCGCTCGGCGTTCCGGGTCGGTGAGAAGGCGAAGCGCCATGTGATCCTCTCGCTCGATGAGTTAGGTGTTCAGGAGAAGTTCATTGGTCCAACTGTGGTGAAGGCGGTGCGCATTGGGCGTAGCTATAAGATTCGCCTGCTACTGGCGGGCCAGGATTTCGAGCAAATGTCTCCGGATCTTCGCACGACGGTTCTCTCCAGCCCTTCGGTGAAGATTTTCTTTCGCCTTGGCTATAATGACGCTCGCTACGTTGCCGCCTCTCTTGCGGCGGGAACGCAGGGCCACATCTCTAAGATCACTCTTTCGGCGGTGCCTCGCAGTGGTCGTAAGAACCAGGTGGAGCAGGTGGTGGCAAGTCACGAGGTCCTGGATGGCTCTGGCACACCGGTGATAGTGCCCGAGGGACTGTGGTGCTTCTACAGTGGAACCTCTACTGAGCCGAGTGCTGTGAAGAGGTTCTTCGATGAGCTTGGTGCGTGGGCAGGTCGGCTCTATGTTCGCTGTCCCTATTGCGGTCAGGGGGTGGCAGTGCATCGCTACATTGAGGGCGTTCCTGAGAAGGACTACTGGCTCGGCGGTCCTGATACTCTGGAGCTCCACATCTCGTTTCCTGAGCCTAAGGTAGTGCATGTGGAGCGTCTGAGTAAGGCGGAGCTGGAGGGGGTCTGGCTTCGGAAAATCCAGGATCTTGAAATCCAGTATGCGGTAGTGAAAGTCGCGGAAGCACCCGCGCAGATTGTTCGAGCGGTAGATGTGGTGGATCGTCCGGCAACTGCGCAGGAGCTGGAAGTCTATCGCGTGGCTGCGCTGCGGGCCAATGGACAAAGCCAAGAGGAAATCCGTGCGGTTGCTCAGTGGCGCACCAATCAGATTCTCATGGTCGCTGGTGGACTGGCTAAGCCCGCATCTGCTGGGAATGAGAATGCCGAATTTGCCAAGGAGTCTTTAACGGGCAGATCACCCAAGTCGCGTGCGAAGTCCGCCCCTGAGTCCTTATTTGATCACATTCCAGAGCCTGATCACGTTTCAGACAGCATCCCCATCGATATTGTAGAGCCTGGGGCGAGCATCCCTTCCGGGGTGAGCGATTCATCATCTGAGATCGGTGCCACCGTAGGGGTCTCCAGAAAAGTATCGAACAAACGCAATAGTCGAAAGAATCCCATAGAGGGGGTCGCGAGCGATGGAAGCCTTTTCTGAGAAAGTCGCCTTGTCTGAGGGGGCCTTGCGGCGCGGGCGCTACACCCCCACGCTGGAGGTCGTGTCATTGACACGGCCAAGGGTGCGCCTCTTGGAGGATCTGGCAGCCTGTCGAATCTTGACAATCCAGCAGATTATGTACCTGTCGGGGCTTGCCAAGCACAGCGCCCAGCGGCATCTTCGGTTACTGTTCGATGGGGGGTATATTGCTGTGGTTCCTATCTCTCGGTCTGCGCTCGCGGGGCCAGGTGATCCTAACGATGCATCGCTTCTGTTTGGCTCCGCTCCCAATATTTATGTCATGACGAAGAAGGGGCTACGGTATCTTGAGAAGGCAGGCCTCCTGGCTCCTGAAGATGCTCTGGAGGTACTTCCGGGCTACGGCCCGAAGAACCATCTGTTTTTGCGCCATGCTCTCCTGATCAAGGACATGCATATCTGGCTTCTGATGCAGTCACGGCGCTCACAAGATAGCGCCTCTACGGGGAATTCTGCTTCACTTGTGGAAAACCATTTCGAGCGATGGCTGGAAGGACAAGAGGCTACCTTTACCCTACCGACGGGGGGGAAGGGGCAGCGGCGTGTGTTGCCGGATGCCTGGTTTTCCTATCGGTTTCGTTTCGCACCAGATCCACTGGTTACGCTCTGCCTTCTGGAAGCGGACCGAGGCACAGAGCGGGGGATGCGCCATTGGCCAGAGAAGGTTCAGAGCTACGTGCGGCTACTGTATTCTGGGGAGCTTCAGAAACAGAGCGGATATGAAGGGGGACGTATTGTGGTACTGACCCTTGACGCCGCGCGTCGTGATTCCCTTGCAGCGCGCCTCCAGGAGATGGTGAAAGCTCAAGAAACTCATAGTGGTCTGGAAATCTCTAGTTTCGCTAGGCGATTCTGGCTCGTCTCCCGTGAGGATCTGCTTTCCAGTGACTGGATAAGCCCGGTTTGGTGTAACCTGACACACGTTGGTCTCGTGCCTTTTCTAACACCCGCACAGCTTAAAGTTACCGCGTTGGGATAATGCTTTCAGGATTCAGCATCGAGTTCGTGTAAATATGAGGTCGTAAATAAATCGCGTATACTGTGTCTCCAATAATGGGTGAACAGGAGATTTAGATCATGTTGAGGGGATGTAGACGATGGTGATAAGCAGGGGTGATAGCGGTGAAGGTCGAGAGTATTTGACGGTGGATCGTGATTTGTTGACGGTAGACCAGGCAGCAAGCTACTTGCAGCTATCCGCGTCCTCAATCCGTTCCTACATTCGTGGGGGGAACCTGAAGGCATTTCGGATTGCGGGCCGTCGGAAAGTGCTGATCCAGCGCGAGGATTTACTCGCACTTTTGGAGCCTGCCCGACCTATCGAGGAGCCTGTGTGATCTATCGAGCCGTGAGTCCACCCTGTTGATTCTTCGCTGATTGTGCAGTTATTCCATGGTCTTGACAAACCCATCAAAATCAATCAAAATCAGCCATGATTTATTATAAAATCGATTCATGTTCTCTAGTGATCTACCAAGGCTCCCTATCGTGAGCCTCGGCACCTACCGTCCCAGCCAGGAAGTTCTGCGCCTCGTCGCCGAAATCGATGAGTTTAAAGGGGCATGGCGTGCCCTGCGCAATATCGCTCCCGAACGTCTGAGCGCACTCAGGCGTGTTGCCACCATCGAAAGCGTCGGCTCATCTACCCGCATCGAGGGTGTCACGCTTACCAATGCTCAGATTGAGTTGCTACTCTCGGGCCTAGAGACGCGCTCGTTTACTTCGCGTGATGAAGAGGAGGTTGCGGGCTACGCGGCCTTGATGGAGACGATCTTTTCGAGTTGGCAATATCTGCCTCTCACGGAGAATCAGATCAAACAGCTTCATGGGATCTTGCTCAAGTACTCCAGCAAGGATGAGCGCCACCGGGGATACTACAAAACGCTCTCGAATAATGTTGAGGCATTCGGCCCCGAAGGGGAGAGTCTCGGGATTGTCTTCGAGACAGCTAGCCCCTTTGATACACCTTTCCAGATGGCTGCACTTGTTTCTGAGACCCGTGAGTCGTTGGAGGCTGGCTTGGTTCACCCCCTCCTACTCATTGCCGCGTTCGTGGTACGGTTTTTAGCGATCCATCCATTTCAGGATGGTAACGGACGGCTCTCCCGCGCTCTAACCACCTTGCTCCTGCTGCGCTCAGGATACAGCTATGTTCCCTATGCCTCTTTGGAAAGTATCGTTGAGGAGAACAAAGAGAGCTATTACCTGGCACTGCGCCGCACTCAAGGTACCCTGAAAAGTACCCAGGGAACACTGTCTTCAGATGTGCCAGATTGGGAGCCGTGGGTGACGTTCTTTGCTCGTACGTTGCACACACAGAAATCACGCCTAGAGCGAAAGATTGAGCGTGAGCAGCTTCTGGAAGGCGACTTGCCAGAGTTATCTATTCGAATCTTGGAGCTTGCTCGTGAGCGGGGTCGTGTGAAGAGTTCTGAGATTCTGATTTTGACAGGAGAAAAACCGGGGACAGTTCGCAACCGACTGAATGAACTTGTGGAGCGCGGCCTCTTGAATCGTCATGGCAAAGGCCCAGCAACCTGGTATACGCTCGGCATTTCGTAGTGCACTACGAAATGCCAAGTGCACTACGAAATGCCAAGTGCACTACGAAATGCCAAGTGCACTACGAAATGCCAAGTGCACTACGAAATGCCGGGTGCACCGGGTTCGGCAAAGCTAGTGCAACGCTCGTTGCAACTCGTATTTTTCTGATCTACACTATTTTTGTAACCCAAGAAGGTCGTAAGCAGTCGTAGTCACCGCTTTTGACAACACGAAAAAAAGCAAACAGGTTTTCGATCTTTGTCCAGTTTGCCCAGCCATGAAGAACTGCTCCCTCGGGGGCGGTTCTTTTTAAGCTTCCAGAGCCTACTTTTAGGGGTTCGATGTTCTCAGAAATAGGAGCAAATGCTCGGTGTAAGTGAAGCAAAATCGGGTTTGGCTCGACCTCAACTTTGCCATCCAGCAAGGTGTAGCGAATGCCGAGCAGGCGGGCTACTTCACGGCGCTCGAACAAACCGCCGAGCTGGAAGCGCATGTGGGCCGTCTCGCAGAAAGTGATGGCGCTTTCAACCGTCTCTCTCGTCCGATCCACCTGACCCTGAACTTTGCTGACCTCTCCACGTAGGCGACTCACCACGCCCTTGAGTTCGGCCTCTTTGCTCTGATAGGTCGCGGTGTCTATCACCCCCGAAAGGCGAAGATCCAGCAGTCCGGAAAGACGACGTTCACTTTCGACAAGCGTCTTCGTCTGCTCTTCATAAACCCCATCCAGCCCGGCGAACTCTGCCTTGGCCCAGTTGCGCAGAGTGTCCCGTACCAGCTCTCCCGTTTCCTTGGTGATGCTTAGCCCAGCGAGGTGGCGGTCTATCTCAAGTTCCAGTGTCTCTTCACGAATCCCGCGCTTGTTGCACTGCTCGCCTTGTTGAGCGCAGTGGTAGTAAACATAGTTGCCGTTCCCATGACGGCCCTTCTGCGTCTCTGCGGTAACGCCATGACCACAGCGGGCGCAACGAAGTAGTCCTGTATAGGCAAACTCATGGCGACTGGAGCGGCGCTTCATCGTCGTGCCACGAATATGCTTCTGCGCTTGCTCGTACTCGGCATAGGTAATCATGGGCTGGTGATTCCCTGGATGCATCTCGCCTTTAAACATGAAAAAGCCCGCGTAGAAGGGATTGGTGAATAGGTTATACGTGCTCGTCCGACAGATTTCCCCGCCGCCGCTCTTGTGACGTCGCCGGGTGGTAAACCCCCATTCGTCGTTCAGAATCCGGTGAACCTCAGCGATAGTATGTGACCCACTGATCAGGAGCTGCCAGGCACGCTGTAGCGTCTCGAAGCGCTCAGGGTCGGGCTGAATGGTGTGCTCGTAGACATCATTAACGTAGCCTTCGGGTGCGCGAAATGGTGCCCAGCCCTTCTCGACTTTGCTCAATGTGCCACGCTTTACGCTCTTCTTGAGATCCAGGATGAACTGGTTGGCGGTGCCGGTCTCGACAGCAAAGAGTAGGACGTTGTCTGAGGGCAGGAACTGCCGGTCGGGGGTGTGAATAGAGAGTAGGGTTCCGTTTTGCAGCATCCAGGAGAGCTTGCCAGAATCGACGGGATTGCGGGTGAGTCGGTTTATCGCCCAGCAAAGAATAGCGTCGGCTTGGCCGCGCTCTATTTTCTTGAGCATGCCCTCGAATCCGGCACGTGCGCTTGGGTCTTTGGCGGAATGGGACTCGCTGATCTCCTCTACGATGGTTAGACCGCGTGAGGTAGCTAAATCCCGGAGAATGCGCACTTGGTCGTCAATGCTTTGAACCTGGCGATCTTCCGACTCAGAGGACTTTCTAGCGTAGAGGATGTAGCGCATCGTGTAGGGCGTTAAGGTGATGAAGTTGGGTCAGGTAGACAAGGCGCATGAGTGTTTCCAGAAGCTCCTTGGCGTCTTTCTCGTTGAGGTTAGCACCGTAATTCTGTGCGTACAAGGTCTGCATGCGGACGACGTATTCTGGCGCTGCGGTGGGAAGCGGATAGGGGTAGGTTGGAATGTTAGGCATAGGCAAAATTAAAGTGGGTTTTAAGATAAAAATAGCCTGCACGTTGGCGTGTGTCATCGTGCAGGCGAGTAGTTTTCTAGCGGATTCCCACAGATACAGATATCTGAATTTAGGAAAGTTTCATTTAGGGAATGGCTGCCCAATCATCTTCTCGATGGTGGCGCGAGGGACGCGCCGCCACCTAGGTTTCACGAAGCTACCGTCTGTTTTTCTCTCGAACTCCGGGAGATCGAACTGCTCAGGGAATTGCCACCGATCTGAGTGGCTGTTGTACACTCCTCGGTTGGGATAGTGCTCCACCACGACCGGCGGGGCTTCGGGCTTCTGTAGGAACTCCCAGGCGAGAGTTGCCAGTACCTCGATTCGATTCGTCACACTGGTGCCTGCGTTTGAATCTAGCTCGGTGAAGATTGCTACGGCCGGTCTGGGTTCTTTGGGCTGATAGAGCCTCAGGTAGCAGACCGACTTTACGCCATGATATCCCCGGTAGTGCCAGGGGCCATCGTAGATGACCTCGGCAGGTGTAGACTCTTTCAAGCCGCCGCCAACCTTTCCTGAACCGAGTAGACGACTTCGGAGCTGGCAGTAAGCGTCGCAGATGGCACTGGGGTGTCCAGAGGCTCACCCACGACATCCTCTACTGCCTCACGACAAAGGGGTGTCCAGTGGAGCAGGCGACGCTCTCGCACCGCAGGGGCATTGTCTGCCGCCTTGGGCTTTCTTCTGCCCGTTCGTAGGTTTGTGGCGGGGCTGTTGCAGTTGGGGACGGTCTCTTTGAAGAGAACCAGCCCCAGCTCTTCGTCGAAGTCCATCAGGATATTGCCCAGTTTGTACTTGCGACCGGCATAGTGCTCGATGAGTAGGAAGTCTAGCTCACTTTGCACGTCCGCTAATCCGCCACGGAAGCTAGTGACGATAGTCTCCAGCCAGGGGCCAGTGGGGAAGTCGGGCACTTGCGGTGCCCAGCTCACCAGAACAACTGCTTCTTTCATTTCTCCATCGGCAACGGGCACGAAGACTCTTACCCGACAATCCGCCTTGCGCTCTTTGCTGTCTTCCAGCTCGAAGCGCTGATCCAGGGTCTTTTTCACG
>NZ_JAYUPA010000691.1:0-3791 GCF_043760365.1 Armatimonas sp. | reverse complement strand
CGCAGCCCCACCTGTTGCAGCTCGCCTCGTCTGGCGTGTCTGAGGCGGCGTTCTTCCTGGGAGTGCTACATACGCGTCAGGGCGACCTGCCCGGTGCGCTGCACTGGATGGAGCGAGCGCTGGCCTTGAACCCTAGCCACGTGCAGACGCTGGAGCAGGTGGAGAATCTACGCCGGGCACTCGGGAGAGGGCGATGAGTAAGAGTTGGCATGGCGGTTGGCTGGTAAATAGGAAAGCGGATAGATAAAGGGAAGAAAGCGTTAGGTGAGGTGACTACGATGGCGGTAAAGAACTACTACAGTGTGGGTGGCGAGATTCTGGGCGAGGAAGTCGTCGGCTCTGGCGCTCGCCTGGACTATCTGACCGATGCCCTTGGCAGCGTCACGGCAACAGTGACTGGCGCAGGGACAGTCGAGAATACCTATCGCTACAAACCCTATGGAGAACAGTTGGCGAAGACTGGGACGGGCGGGGACCCTAAATTCTTGTGGAATGGGAAGTGGGGATACCGCAACGATTCAAATGCATATTACGTAAGAGCAAGGCATTATAGGAATTTAAATGCTGCATGGATAAGTAAAGATCCATTTATACTATTTCCATGGAGGTATTCTTATATATATTCGAATTCTTCACCAGTTAGATTTTATGATAGATCTGGATTTTTGCCGGAATGTTGTGGTAAGGATGTCGATAAATGCGGGAATTTTATTGGTAATAACCATTGTCATTGGTATGTTATGCCGCCTATACAAATTCCTGGAGGGCTGATTCCTATACAAATTCCTGGTCTGCAAATTCCCGGCCAATGGATTGGATTACCATATCCTGTAGATGGTGTTGGAGGAATGAGCGAGCGTTGTGACAAGTATGTTAAGTGCGATTCTATTACAGATAGTTTAGAGGGGCAAGCAAGCAATTGTAACTTCATGTGTTCTAAGATGTGGTCTCCTCCTAATATTGGTTTGCCTGGTGGATATAGCCCAGGTGACCAGTGGGATATGCAGACTGTAGCCTGCCCAGATAGTACTGGTAAATGTCAATACTGCGGTATATTTTATTGTGATAGGGGGAAAGATCGTGAAATAACACCTTGTTTATATACTTGTCTGTATAGACATGAGCATAGACATAAAGAGCAGTGTGTAAATAAAGTTTACCCGCCGAATGTTCCAGATCCGGGTACATGGTTTGAGTGTGATGCTTATAGATTGTCAACTTTATGTATGCTAAGAAAGGCTATGAAGAAGAATTGTCCTATAAGTAATAAGCTCAAACAATCCATTTCGAAGTGTCTCGGTGAAAAAGTGAAATGATTTTGGATTGGAGTTTTCTCTGTTTTGGCACACGTGTACTTGCTAACATTGTAGGATTTAACATGAAAACGATAAGTATATTCTCTTGCATCAAAGAAAAATTACACTATAACAGTGCAACATCGGCATTAGGTAAATCTTTGAAAAGACAAAGCAGGAAATTACACGAAATTAAGCGTCTTTTTGAGATTATAGAACAGTATGCAAGTTCATTTTATTGCCTAGAAAAGACTGTAATTTATTATATTTCGTCGTATTGTGCTATATATTTATGTTTTAATATAGTATTTGGATGTAGTAATAATAGAGGTGAATCTGGAATGGGAGATAGAATAGATGTTCCTCCGAAAGGAGATAATCTTTTATTAGTAAAGGGAATAATGTCTGGGGATGCTGAATCTGTAAAAAAAGCACTTTTAAATGGTGCTGATCCAAATTTTAAATTTAAGAAACGTCCTGTGATTTTGCTTATTGATCAAGCTCCGGTTTTGCCTGGAAATAGTTTTATCTCTAGAGATGGTAGTGGTGGTATGTATGTACATCTTAAAAATCACAAGAACATTATAAAGTTATTGATGGCTCATGGTGCGAACCTTAACGTAATTGATGATTCTGGATGGACACCATTAAAACAAGCAAAAAGGCATAATGAAGAAGAAATAGTGGAAATACTCAAAGAAAACGGTGCAAAAAATTGACCGTTTTCTTGGTACTCATAGGCAGGCGAGCTGGAGTATCGGGCCGTCGAGGCAGGTTATGGTCAAGAAACGCATCGACGAAATCAAAGTGCCAAACAAGGCTCGCGGAGCCGAGTATCATTGTACGCAAATTCGAGACATCCGATTTCCACGCATCTCTCGTTGACGTTCGCCTTTTGTTCGGTTATTCTTCGCTCATGCCATCAGGCAGAAGGTGCTCCAACCCTCAATGAGCGATCAGCCAGGTGGGGCGAGTAAAGCCACATTTTCCGTCCCAAACCGACTGGAAAATCCCGAACAAAGTTTCGGTAACTGTCCCACTTGGCCAGCCAACAAGAATCGCTCCCTCGGGGGCGGTTCTTTTTTGGCTTCCAGAGCCTATTTTTAGGGGTTCGAGAACGCCGTTTTCGGACGCAATATCACCCATCTCCAAACCTATATCACCCGTAGCCAAGCTGGGCTCCTGCCCAATCATGTAGTTTAGAAGCGGGTTCACCTCGATGACGACCGCAAGATTTTCGGGGTCTACGGTAAACGAAATGCCCAGTGACCGTGCTATCTCACGCCGCCGCTCAGTACTCCCTGTCAGGAACTCTGTTCGCGCTGTCAGGCGGAAGTCCAGTGCTGCTGTTAGCGTCTCACGCGTCACGTCCAGCCGCTCCTGAATCCGTCCCAGCTCAAGCCGCAGGTGGCTCACGTTCCCTTTCAGCTCGCGCTGTTTGTTGGTGAATAGTGCATCGTCAATCAGGCCACGAAGCCGCATCTCCACCAGCTCCGAGAGCATCTTCTCGCCCTCCACGAGCGACCGCGCTTGCGTCTTGTAGATTGACTCTATTTCTCCAAACTCCTGATGCACCCATTTTTGTAGCGCCTCCGTCACGATCTCCTTCACCTCTGGGGTGATGACAATTCGGCTTAGGCAAGCGTCAATCTCCCGCTCCAGCATATCCTCGCGTAGGCTACGGCGCGGCGGCTTCTCTCCATCATCCGTGATCTGAGCGGCTCCACAGTTGCGATTGCCACAGCGGTAGTAAATGTAATCGTAGCGCTTCCACCGCCCCGTCTGACGCTCGGCCACCACGGACTTTTTGCACCGGGCGCATGTCAAAAGGCCCGCATAGGCGAAGATGTGCCGCTCGTGTGCGTGGGGCTTTCCCAGTTGTCCTCCAAGCCGACCCTGAACTGCCTCGAACTCGGTGAGAGTGATCATGGCCGGGTGACTGCCTTTGTAGAGCTGCCCGCCATGCTTGAAATACCCTGCGTAGAACGGATTGCGAAAGAGGCTGTAGGCCGAGGTTCGCGAGAGTGCGCCACCGCCGGACTTATGACGCTGACGGGTGGTATAGCCCCAATCCTCATTGAGCACCCGGATTACCTCGTGGATAGTGTGAGTGCCAGCGATCAGGAGCCGCCAGGCCCGTTGGATCAGCTCGAAGCGCTCGCCGTCGGCCTCGATGGTATGTTCGTAGAGGTTGTTGAAATAGCCTTCTGGGGCACGATGCGGCGACCAGCCCTTGGAGAGCTTGGTCTCGGTGCCCCGTTTGACGTTCTTCTTGAGGTCGATGATGTACTGGTTGGCGGTACCCGTCTCGACGGAGAAGATGAGGACGTTATCGGAGGGAAGATACTGCTTCTCCGGGGTCTGAATGACACTGAGAGTGCCATTCTGGAGAAGCCAGGAGAGCCTGCCAGAATCAATGGGATTTCTAGTGAGTCGGTTAATGGCCCAGGTGAGAATGGCATCGGCGCGTCCTGTTTCGATAGCCTTGAGGAGGCG
>NZ_JAYUPA010000690.1:0-11011 GCF_043760365.1 Armatimonas sp. | reverse complement strand
GGGGCACGCGGCTCGTCTCAGCAAGCGAGCGGACATAGATCAGGTACTCTTTCTCGTCGGGCCCGAGTCCCGCCACGACAGGAGAGCTGCGCTGCGTTTGCGGCACGGAGTCGGGCAGAAAGAATTCCTGCACAGGCGTCCCCAGCACATAGGTCAGGGTAAGAAAAAAGTAGAGCAAGAGAGTGCCAAACAAGCTCGCACGGGCAAGAGTCATGCAGTTTCATTCGCCGCCATCCGATATAATCCCTTGTCTATGCCTATGTCTGTCTGGCGTCTCTCTCTTCTTGGTGGGTTTAAGCTAGAGCGACCCGGCGAGACCATCACTCGGCTCCGCACGCAGAAAACCGTTGCACTTCTGGCCTGGCTGGCACTGCACCCGCACCGGGAGCACGGGCGCGAGGAGCTGATCGAGCGCTTCTGGCCCGAGAGCGATCTGGAGCAAGGCCGCGCCAGCCTACGCGTCGCCCTCAATGCCCTGCGCAAAGCATTGGAACCTCCTCCGGCTCCCCCTAACTCCGTGCTCATCGCCACCCGGACACACCTCAAGCTCCGCCCCGAGTCCCTCACGACCGATGTCGCCGCGTTTGAGGCCGCCGTCAAGCGCAAAGACAACACAGAGGCGCAGAGGCTCTATGCCGGGCCGTTTCTGCCGGGCTACTACGACGAGTGGATTATCGAGGAGCAAGAGCGGCTGGAGGCGGCGCTTTGCGCATTACCTCTCCTCCCCTCACCCCCCTTGCCTTTAGGTGAGGGGGGCCGGGGGGGAGAGGTGCTCCCCACCAACCTTCCCCTCACGCTCACCCGCTTCTTTGGGCGAGAGGGTGAGAGGGAGCGCTTGACCACGCTACTCACCGACCCGACACTGCGCATCGTAACGCTCACGGGGCCGGGGGGGACGGGAAAAACGCGTCTCTCGATTGAGACGGGGCGGCAGCTTCAGGAGCGTTTTCCTGGCGGCGTCTGGTTCGTGGCGCTTGCTGAGACGCACGATGCGCAGCGCATCGTCGAGGGCCTGCGCGATGCTCTAGAGCTTCCCCGAAGCGGCGATGCGCTGGAGGCCGTCTGTGCACGACTGGGGGCACAGCCGACTTTAGTCATTCTGGACAACTTGGAGCAGCTCATAGACGATGCCGCGCTCGCTCTGCCCGGCTTCCTCGCGCAGCTTTCTAGCACACGCTTCTTGCTGACGTCGCGCATTCGATTGGGGCTTCCGGGCGAACATGTCTTTCCCATCGCCGCACTGCCGCTCCCCCAGCCAACCGAGCCACTGGAGCGCCTCGCCACAAACGCCGCGCTCGCGCTTTTCTGCGATCGTGCCCGCGCCGCCCTCCCCGAGTTTGGGCTAACGGTGCGCAATGCAGAGACACTCGCGACACTGTGTCGTCAGCTCGAAGGTGTGCCACTCGCGTTGGAGCTCGCAGCGAGCTGGGCGGGACAGCTCACGCCCAAGCAGATGCAGGAGCGCTTCACGGCGGCACTGGCAATCGAGGGCAGACGCGTGGATCGAGAGGCACGACATCTCTCGGTGCGCACCGCGCTACGCTGGAGCCTGGAGCTACTTCCCCCGGAGATCTCGACACTCTTCGCTCAGCTCTCGGTATTTCGCGGAGGGTTTACCCTGGAGGCGGCAGAGATGGTCAGTGTTGCTCCGGCCACGAGCTTTACGCTGAGCCGACTGCGAGAGCACTCACTTCTCACGGCAGATTTTTCTGGCGATGTCCCCCGCTTCTCAATGCTGGAGAGTGTGCGCGAGTTCGCCGCCGAGTGCCTCGGAGAGACTCGAACGGCACTGCGCCACCGCCACGCGCAGTGGCTGCTCGGCATCGAGCAACAAAGCGTCGCGGAGACGCTGGCGGAGCGTGAGAACTGCGAGGGGGCGCTGGAGTTTTTGGAGAAGGAGAGTCCCTCAACCGCGCTTCAGCTTGCGTCTAGGATTGTCCGACGCTGGCAACAGGCAGGGCTCTTCGATGCGGGCATTAGTATGCTGGAGCGTATTCTGGCACTCTTCCCAACCGATCCTCCCTCAGGAGATCTCAGGCTGACTCTTTCTGGGCTTGGCGCACTCTATTTTTACAAGGGCGAGACAGCACGCGCCCGACAGGCCTTTGAGCGCTGTCTGCGCGTGGCGGAGGCAATCGGGGATCAGGCAGCGGAGGGTGAGGCCCAGCGCAACCTGGGAACCATCGCGATCGCCGAAGGAGACTATGCCAGCGCCACCCGGGCACTCAGCGCAGCACTCCAGAGTCTCCCCACTCCGAGACCCCCTCTTGTTGAAGTTCTTCTTCATACCAACTTGGGCATCGCCCACTACGCTCTGGAAGAATTTCCCGCTGCTCGGACACACTTTACGGCGGGTATTAAGGCTTGTGAAGCGATTCCTGAGGCGCGCTGGGCAGTCAATAGCTGGCATGGTCTGGGAGCTGTTGCCATGGAGCAAGGCAATATCCAAGAGTCAGAACACTGCCACCGCGAGGGACTGGCTTTGAGCCGCCAAGCCGCGGAGCCCATGATGATTGGAGACAGCTTAAGCCTGGTTGCGACCTGTCGGATGGACTGCGGCGACCTGCGAGAAGCGGCTCAGCTCCTCCAGGAGTCTGCGGAACAGTTCCATTCCTGTCATGCCCATGATATGGACCGTCGGCTTTGCGATGAGACAGCCCGCCTTCTGGTGCTCCTAAAAGAACCGGAGTGGGCGGCTCGTTTTCTCAGCTATGCGAACCACCTTATCGAAACACACCACATCCATCTCTTTGGTTCCGCCGTGCGCGACCGTAACAAGATTCACCAGACGCTCCCAGAAATACTGACTCCCGAGGTGCTGGCGCGGGAGCTTTTAACAGGCAAGCAGCTCACTCGCGAGGTATTTTACGACCAGCTTAACGCAACTCTAAAGCGCGTGCTGGCGTGATGAACTGAGTCAGCTGCTCAGCGGCGCGGGCGGGGAGCCGGACAAATATCCCAGGGAATATTCCGCCCACGACCAGAAACAGAAGTGCCGTGGTTAGTACAACACGCTCCCGAGGAAGTGCGTCCACCATACCCTGCGCCTCAATTCCATGCCGCCCTAAAAAGAGTGCGGCGAAAAAGCGCAGCAGGCTCACGGCATTGAGTGCCGTCACAATAGGCAGGAAGATCCCGATCAGCTCGTGCGTTTCGAGAGTTCCGTGGAGAAGCAAGTCCTCCGCGCAGAAGCCCAGTGTCAGAGGCAGGCCCACCAGTGCTAGCCCAGACACCACAAAAAAGACGGCAAGTCGAGGAGCTGCCGCCCCAAGGCCGTAGAAGCGCCGCAGGTCTAGCCCCTCTCCTACCCGAGCCTCTAGACCCGCGATAATAATAGCAAGAACCGTCGTCGAGACCGCCACTACCTGCCAGTGGATGAGCGCCCCGGCAATGCCCTCTGTGCTATGGCTGGTGAGCCCTGTGAGAATAAACGATGCCTGGCTGATCGCAAGAAAGGCAAGCAAGCGCCGAGGCTTGCGCTCCACCAGAGCGAGCAGCGCGGTGTACGCCGAGGTGATCAGCGCGATGAGTCCCAGCACAGGAAGAAGCTGACGGGCGGGTTCGGGCAGTGCCGGGATGACCTGGTGTGTCACCAGAAATCCCCCGAGGTGCCCGTTTACCAAGAGCGCAAAAGGCAGGAGCGGGCCGTTCTCGTAGGCGGCGACGATAGAGCCATGTACTGGCCAGAGCCCCTTGCGCAGGAAAATGGCAGCAAGAAAGAACCCGAAGGCGAGGGTTGGTGCGGCGTTTGTCAGAACCAGCCCCGCGACCAGGCACACCGTGCTTGCCAGCAGTGTGGCTTTTGTAAAGCGTGGCAGTGTCTCCACAAAGAAGCCTGGCACTAGAAACGGAACCAGAGACCCGCCCCAGCCCAGTGCAAGTATGACAGGACTCTCGGTGGCGTAGGCCATCTGAGTCGTGGCGGTGATCAGGAGTATCCCCGAGAGCCAGCGGGGCGAGACCATGCGGCGAGGTGCGGCAATACAAACACCAAGAGCCAGTGCCACCAGAAGCGAGAGAGGTGGCGCACTCAGTGCATCGAGCCGAAACCCACTGCTCCAAGGCTCCGGGTGGTACTCTCCTACGCGGAGCACATCCGTGTAGGCCAGCAAGAGAGGCAGGAGCGCGACGAGTAGCCCGGCGACAGCAACCCGGCGTGCTCTCTGGATATTCGTACTGCGCCAGGTCAGAAGCGCGGCGATCACCAAAACAAGGAGGCTGGCACTCAGCCAGGGAAAGCGTAGCGGGTCATTCATGGGTATTTTCCGTATTCTTTCCGCCCGAGCGCTGTAGCCCTGTCGCAAGGCGCAGCACCGGCCCGATTAAGAAACGCTCAACAATGGTGTCGAGGTGCCCTCGGTCGAGCGCGAGGCGGTAGAACCAGCGCCGCACGGACTCAGGAAGCAGCTTTTTGTAGTGTTCCCCGGACGTGCTCAGCGCACCGCCTGCCGCTGCGTGGACGTGGTGGTAGTCGTGGAGCATGGAGGGAGCGCGCAGGAACTCCAGGGTTCGCACGGCGGCGTGGCCGACGATATGCCAGAGCGCCAGTGTCGTCCAGCCCATCCCGAGCTCAGCAAAGACCAGCCCGAGCTGGGTGAGCGAGGCGTGGGCCAGCCCGGTTTTGGTGTCGGCGGCGGCGCGCCCTGCCAGCGTGCCATGCAGTGCCGTCGCCAGCCCAACAGCCACCACGATTCCTGCCGCGAGGCGAGACTCTTGTAGGAGCGGCTGTGCACGGAGCAGCAAGTAGGCCCCCGCATGCACCGAGAGCGCCCCGTAAAAAATCGCCGTGGAGGGCGTCGGCCCTTCCATAGCCCTCGGAAGCCAGCCCGAGAACGGCACCTGCGCCCCCTTGCCCATCGCCGCCAGAAGAAAGAGCAACCCGAGCAGAGTCGCCTCGCCCGCATGGACTTGTGAGAGCGCCTCAAATCCCGCCGAGCCCGTCTGTCCGTGTAGCAAGACCACTCCCACTAACAGGCCAATATCACACGTTCGGTAGGTAGCAAAGGCACGGAGCGCGTTCTTCACCGGCTCATCTCTATGCTGGAAGAAGGCAATCAGCATCACACTCGTCAGCCCCACCAGCTCCCAGCCGCCGATCACCACGTCGAAAGTTGCCGCCGAAAAAAGCAACAATATCCCAAAACCAAAGAGATGCAAAAGCAGAAAAAATCGAAAGAAGCCTGGATCTCGGTGGATGTAGCTCCCGGAGAAGCGCCCGACAACTCCCACAAGAACTGCGCCTAGGAGCTGAAACGGAAGCGAGACGGAGTCGGCCAGAAGCCGGAGTGGGAAGCGATAGTCGTGCACCACAAACCAGCTCCCCAGCTCCGCGACAACTCGGTGCTGTCCCGTAATTGCCATCCCAAGAGCGAGCGCGAGCGCAAGAGTCGTGCAGGTTCCGTAGCAGAGTGCCGTCAGCTTGGTGACCGTCTTTTCGGGAGGCTCCCAGCCCAGAAGCCAAGCCAGGCCCAGGGAAAGAAAGCTCACCCCTGGCACGGCCACGATCCCACACAAAAGTGCCGTTAGAAGTGTCATTAGTGTCATTTAATCCCCGTGAGTGTCATTTAATTCCCGTGATCTTTGCCATCGGGAGGTGATGTAGCTTGCCACCAAACCACTCCACCGACGAGGTCACTTCTGGCAGAGGGGTCTCTCGCTCATCCAAAACGATAAACTGCCCATTTTGGTAGAGCGCAACGTCCCCACTCTCAGGGTCTAGCGTCGCAAGGCGAATCCAGCGGTTCTCCACCAGCTCCGTGACAAGCGCACTACGGCGCACGGCGTCCATCAGCCGCTCTGGGGTTGTCTCCACGACCATCAGCAGCCGAACAGGCTCGTGCACTTCAACCATCTGCCAGGGCAGGCCCGTTCGCAGATCACTGGCGTGGCCATTCATCACTCCCACTAAACCCGTCACATTGTGCGGAAGTTTTGTACCAGAGCCGTAGCGCTCGTTGTCCACAAACGAGAAATAATACTCCAAGTTGATCCCCGCACAGACCGGCCCCGCCGCTCCCAGAAGCGCCGCGAGGCTATTGTTGAGTTCATCCTGGGTGGAGTCATAGCTCACCAAAAACGCGCGACGATCCAGAAACAGGCCCCGTGTGACAGCGCGACGCCCCACCACACAGACGGCGTTGGTGGCATGGCCGTACTCCGGGCGCGGCTCCGCCAAGTGCTCCGAGCGGGCCTGAACATGCCGGAGTGCTGCCTCGGGCGTGACATCGCCCTCGGCGGCCTCAAAGCGACGGGAGCGCTCCAGGGCATTGCCCGCCCGCGCCGCCTCTAGGCTGGCCCGGACCCGCTCAAACTCCGACTGGTGGCCTGTGGGGATTTTATCGGTGTCAAAGAGCAGGACTTCATCGCTGCACGTGTCGTGGTAGCCCCCGACAAACCAGGTGTCCTCAGGAATCGCAAGCCCCTCGCTCGCCAGCTTCTCGCGCACCTGCGGATGGTTTGCCATCGCGGCAAAGAGCCGGGCGTTGGGGCCACCACGCCGCCCCCCACACGCACCGCAGTCGTGGGCGGACTCATGGGGATTGTTGAGACTGGTGGAGCCATGGCCCAGGAGAACAATCAGCCGAGAGTGATTGCGTGTCAGGCCGCCCGCGCGCAGCATTCCGCCCACACGCGCCGCTTTTTCGTCCACGGAGAAGCCCGGAAGCAGCCCGTGAATCAGCTCCTCACTCTCACGAAGAAGCGCAAGCTCGGTCAGGGGTGTGGGCAGAAGTGCGTTTTCCAGCCGCCGTCGCACCTTTCCTGCGGTTCGTGGTGCCAGCACACGGGTGAGGAGAGGAACCAGCGCAAAGACTCCCCACCCGACACTTCCCACCACGCCCCGCACCAGCGTGCGTGAGCCCCGCGATGCGGCGTGTGCCAGCGCGGCCCACCGCCGACGGCGGCTCTGGCGGAGCAGATGAGTCTCTTGCTCGCCCTCGTGCGGCACCTCAAAAACGGCGTGCTGCGGCTGCACCACCACGGGGCAGAGCGGCACCCCGTGAGCATCATCGAGCCCCTGAAAGTGCACGGCAACCCCAAAGAATCCCGCAGCCCCCAGTGTCTCGATCTCCGGGTCAAGTTCCTCTAAAGCGCGGCGCATAGACTCCTCACGCTCGTCAATACAAAACACCACCTGCGCCACAGGGCGCGGACGGGGCGCACTCAGATCAAGCGTGCGGCGGTGCTGACGAAGGGGCTTGAGAATCTCTTGCTCGTGGCGGCGCTCGTAGGCCAGATGGAACAAGCGGCAGCACTCGTGCTCAGAAAACGCTTCGACCTCCGTACGCCAGGGCTCAAATGCGTCTCCAGAAAGCGAGGCGGCGCTCAGCCCGAGGCGCGAAGCGGCATCAAAGAGCTGAGCGGCACGCAGACGCAGGGTCTGTTTTTGAGGGGGTAGATCCGGGGAAATTTTCCGCCACTGGGTACTTGCTGCGCCAGGTTGCCCCCGCCAGGCATTCTTCGCCGCCACTTTGACCAGCGTCAAGCGCACCGCCAGATACTCCATGAGCGAGGCTTTCACCGGCGTGTAGGGAGCAAGCTCAGGCTGCTCCTCTAAACGATAGATCAGCCCGGCCCAGCCGGGGAGCGCCAGTAGCTCCGCCGTCAGAAATGCCTCCCACTGCGCCTCGGGAACCGAAAAATGCTCCAAAGTCTCTCGCACAAGCTCTTCTGGCGTGCCTTGGTGCGCCCGAAAGGCACGCTGGATCCCCACTAAAAGCTCTGGCTCCAGAAGTCCGGGCGCACTGAGCAGCGCATGCACGGCGGCGTAAAACCCCTCGTCGCGGTTGGGTAGCGCCCAGTCAGAGAGCCCCTGGTCCACAAACACCGAGCAGAAGCGAATCAGCCAGGGATGAATCACCTCGTCAATATCGGTGCCCGTCCAGGCGAGAATGCCATCGCGAGGGCGCGTTGGAGTAACGGGCTGCACCGCCGCTTCGGCAACCAGCCGTGACTCACAGGCTAAAAAGAGGGAACGAGCGGACTCTCCTGCCAGGAGGCCCTCTTCCTCAATCGCCCAGTCCAGGTTCTGTGCCGTCAGGAGCCGTTTGGGAGTGAGCATCAGGCTCCGGCGCAGTGCGCTTCGCGTGAGCTTCCCCGGCCAGACCTCCGCATAAGGCTCAGCAGCGAGTACGGCTTCAATATCTTCTTCTTGAATGCGCCCCCGCTGGAGTTCTTTGCGAAACTGTGCCTCGCTCATGTACGCCGCCGTCCCAAAGACTTTCGATGCCTCCAGAACGGCGGTCTCAAAGGGCAGATGCTGGAAGGCGTGGAGCGTGTTGTGATGAATAAAGACCCCAATCGGCCCCTGCATCGGAAGTAAGTGCGCCGCGTGTGCGAGCGCTGCCGTTAGTGTGTTGGCTTGTGTTTTCTGTACTTGATTCATTGCATTCATCTTGGAGTAACTCCCAGTTTTTCTTGTAACAGAGCAAAGCGTGTGCGGCTGACGGAGAGCTGCTGCCCGCCTCGCAGGCGCACGCCATACGAGTGACTTCCCAGATAAAGCAGCTCCTCGACGGCCTCTAAATTCAAAATGCACGAGTCGTGGACGCGCAAAAACAGCTCAGAGGGCAAGAGGCGCTCTAGCTGACTGAGCGTGTAGTAGGTCTTGTACTCACCGTCGGCCAGATACACAACAACCCGCTTGTCTTGCG
Source organism: Armatimonas sp. (assembly GCF_043760365.1). Lineage (GTDB taxonomy): Bacteria > Armatimonadota > Armatimonadia > Armatimonadales > Armatimonadaceae > Armatimonas. The sequence goes on along the minus strand of NZ_JAYUPA010000690.1, from coordinate 2,360 downwards.
CCACGGCGCAGCGCACTTCCTCGACCCGCGGCAGAAGCACCGAGTAGTCCTGACGGATGGGCAAGCGCTTGAGTGGTATGAGTGGCAGCTCGATCTCGGGCTCCGCACTACTTCCCAAACGCTCTTGGGCACGCGCAAGTGTCAGGGCGAGGCGGGTACTTGCCACGGGCTTGACCAGATAATCTAGCGCCGCGTGCTCAAAGGCAGTAACGGCGTGCTCGGAGTAGCCCGTCACAAAGACAATCAAGACGCTTGGGCAGCTCTGACGCAGTGCAGCCGCGAGCTGAAGCCCGGTGAGCCCTGGCATCTGAATATCTAAGAAGAGAATATCGGGCTGGAGATCCTCGTTAAGCTGAAGTGCCTGCGTCGCGCTCTCCGCCTCGCCCAGCACACGCACGTCCTGCTCCTCTAGGAGCTGGCGTAAGTAGGCACGAGCCAGGGGCTCGTCGTCCACAATCAAAGCTTTCAAGGGTTTCCTCGTGTCTCACCCAAAATCCGTGGCACGGTAAACACCGCCAGCGTGCCCTGATTCGGACAGGAGAACAAGCGCAGCCGAGCAGATCGCCCCAGAAGCAAGACGAGCTGCTCGTTGGCGATCTGGAGTCCGTGAGGCCTGCCGCCACCCTCCGCGCTCCAGGTGCTTCGGGCGTGTGCGAGCCGCTCGGGCTCCATCCCCAGGCCACTGTCGGCCACACAAACCAGAGTCCCTCGCTTGCGCTGCACGATCCGAATCCGCAGCACCGCAGGCTCCAGGCGTGGCCCGATTCCGTGCAAGATCGCGTTCTCCACTAGAGTCTGGAGCACAAACGGTGGCACCAGTGCGCCTAAACACTCAGGCGCGACCTCTTGCTCCACGCAGAGCCGCTTGCCCAGCCGCAGTGCCTCCAGCTCCAAGTAGCCCGTGACAGCATCCAGCTCATCGCGTAGTGGGGTCAAGCTCCGAGGCATACTCTCCAGGGCACGCCGCATGAGCTGCCCAAGCTGCACGACGGCTTTCTCGGCTTTCAGCGGCGCAATCCGGCAGAGCGCAGCAATCGAGGTCAGGGCATTGAATAGAAAATGCGGATGCACTCGCGCTTGAAGCGCCGCGAGCTGCGACTCGACGAGGCGGGTGCGGCTCCGCTCTACTTCCAGCCGTAGCCACTCGGAGCGCTGGCGCGCCTCGGCATCGCTGAGCACCATCTGGAGCAAGAGCGCCCCGAGGCCATTGGCCGCAACTTTGAGGACAGCAAGCTCTAGCGAAAAAACGATCTCTCCCTGACTGTGTAGCAGCGTCCGTGCCAGAATCGCTCCCAGCTCCGCAAGAATAATCGCAAGCACACACGCCAGGATTGTTTTATTGGCTGGGAACGTGCGCCGGACAATAGAGCCAGCTCCAAGGCTCATTGCCAGCGCAACCCATGTCCGCATCAAAGCTTCTTCGTGGAGAAAGAGAGGTGCCCCCAGTCCAACGATCAGCGCGGCGATTCCCCCGATGCGTGCCCCAAAGCGCAAGGCCACAAAGGTAATAATCAGGGTGTAAGTATCGTACGGTGAGCGCTCCCGTGCCACCCAGAGCTCCACCAGTCCGACAAGCCCAAAGAGCACTCCAAGCCGCCCAATCGCTTGCAGTGGCTTGCGCGTCAGTAGATAGGCGAACACCACAATAACGCAGGTGCTCTTGAGGAACTCGTCCAGCGCCTCCGGGTTTATGTTCACAGCACTACTTTATCCCTAAGCTGTTGTCCCCACTGAGCTTGGCAAACTGCCCAACCGCACTATCGTAGACAAAGACCTCGCCTGTCTCAAACTTATACATCCAGCCATGCAGGTTAATCTGCCCACGAGACGCGCGGCTGGCAATAATCGGCAGTGTTCGTAGATGCTCAAGCTGCACCAGAACGTTCTCTTCGGCAGTAGCCGTAGTCAGCTCTTCCCCGGAGAGATGCGTATAGTGATCTTTGATGATCTCCGCCGTCGAGTCACAGTGCGACAGCCATTTCTTCAGCGTTGGGAGCGAGTTGAGCGAGTCCGGGTTGAGAACGCCTTTCATAGCGCCGCAGTGGGTGTGTCCACAGACAATAATATCTTTCACACCTAGCACCCCGACGGCAAACTCCACGGCGGCAAGCTCGCCATTGTTAGAAGTGCCATAGCAGGGAACCACGTTGCCCGCATTGCGCACGATAAAGAGCTGACCGGGCTTGGCGTTGGTAATGAGGTTCGGATCAATGCGCGAGTCCGCACAGGTGATAAAGCACGCCTCGGGATTCTGGCCCCCAGCAAGCCGCTCGAAGAGCGCTTGCTGCTGCTGAAAGCCCACATTCTGAAAGTAGTGAACGCCGTCAATTAGTTTTTGCATGATTTGATTTTTCCAATTT
>NZ_JAYUPA010000689.1:0-11040 GCF_043760365.1 Armatimonas sp. | reverse complement strand
CGAGGCCGCACTCTTGGCTGCCCGGCAAGGGCTCGTTTAAAACGACGGGTGTAAAACTAAAGGATCCCTAGCTTGGCGCACACGCTGCGCCAGGTGCTGGAAAAGGGGAAGGCGTCTGCTAGCGTGAAAAAACGCTGAGGGTCGGTGAGGCGTGGGTAGAGCGTGACGGCCACTTCCTCTTTTCCTTCGCTGAAGTTGAACAGGCCAATCAGGACGCGAAGCTGGTTACAGGTGAGATAGCTACTGCGTGTGGCGACGCGCAGAGTGCTGAGCTTGTCCTCCGGGAAGCTACGGCGCTTGATAGCGTCCACGACCTCGCGTAGCTCGTCGTCGCGTAGGGCGATACGTGGCACGTCCAAGTACGCAGAGGTGCTCAGGCGCACCAAATCGCGCTCTAGATCTCGGGCGTCTCGTTCGGCCTGGTCCAGGAGCGTCTCCAGGCGACGTTGATCATTTTCTCGGTCTCGGCGGGTCTCCCGCTCACGAGCCATGGCACTATCTTTGCTTTGTGCGGCCAGTACTCGACGAAGCAGCTCGCGCGCGTCCGCCATGTCCACCGCAAGGCGATGCGCACGTTCCTCGGGGAGGAGGATGCGCCCTGTCGTCCGAATCTCTCGTGATTTTTGCATGCACTAGTGTACACTAAAAACGCTCGCCAGAAGGAAAACGGGCGTTCGCCGACGAATCAAGAGTCGTGCAGACGATTCGAATACCCAAAGAGGCCGCTCGGGCGTTTCTCATCCGCGCCTTTGCGCTTGAGAGCTGGCAGAGCCTTTCTGATACGGAAGCGGCGATTCAGCAGTTGGAGTTTGTGCAAGAGGACTCGATCCCGATTTGTGGCCGGATGCATGATTTGATCCTATGGCCTCGGGTGAAAAACTACACCCCCAAAAAGCTAGCCGACACGCTCTACGGCAGTGAGAGTTCCTCGGCGAGCGCCTTTGAGATCCATTTCCCCAACCTCGCGGCACTTCCCCGTGCAGACTACCCCTATTTTGTGCGCCGCAAGAAAGCTCGGACACAGACACCAGGGCGCTGGCAGGGCTTGCTTCCCGAAGAAGAGCCCGTCGCGGAGGCGTTTTTGGCCGCGCTGGACACCCACGGGCCGCTCTCTACACGCCGTCATGGGAACGACTTCGGGCACATGCTCTCCGGCTGGGGAACGCGCTCCACCGTGATCTCGCAGGTGGCAGAGAAGCTCTGGCTACACGGGAAGCTCGGGATTGCGCACCGTAAGAACTTCGAGCGCTACTTTGATCGCCTGGAGCGTGTCGCCCCGGAGCTGGCACAGTGGCACACCGACAATGCCACGCTCCCTGACCCGGAAGAGGCGGCGCGTTATCTTGCTCGCAAGCGCCTCAAGGCCAAAGCGCTCTTTCGCCCTCGGCGCGACGATCTCGCAACGCTCGGGGAGAGCGCGTTTTGCAAAGTCGAGATTGACGGCCTCACCAAGCCCTGGTACACGCTAAAAGAACTTACCCCCTTCGCGGAGCCGCACCCCGAGGGTACCCGGGTCGGTCGGAGCGAGGAACGAGCGGAGCCCGGGGGGAGGTTGTTAGCCCCCCTCGATCCACTGATCTACGACCGGCAGCGCAACCGCGAGATCTTTGACTTTGACTACACCTGGGAGGTCTATGTCCCGGCGGCAAAACGCAAGTGGGGCTACTACGTGTTGCCTATACTTCTGGGCGACAGGCTCATTGGTCGAGTGGACTTAAAGCGCGAGACAAAGACCGATACACTACAGTTACTTTCCCTCTCCCTGGAGGATGGTGTGGATGCACAGATGGTTGCGGAAGCCATTGCACTTCGTCTTAAAAATCTCGCAAGCTTTCTGGAAGTAAGCCAAGTTGCCGTGATGGGGACTTGCCCCGCGCCTATTTGCAAATCGCTTGCATCTTGGCTTGACATTGGGAGAGCAAAGCGGTAAACTTCTGCGGCCTGAGTGGGAACATTCTCTCTGGGTTATCCGTACTAATTCGGGGGCACGTTTCTTGCGTCGCTCCTCGTCATCGTTTATAAACAAAACAATCCCAAAACGCACTCGTGGAGCGGCGCGGCCCCAACGACAGGGCACTTCGCTTCGCATAAGGAGCTTTCGTATGGCGGCAGCCATAGAAATTAAAAACCTGACCAAACAGTACCCTGTCCCCCTGAAGCGCGAGGTAGTCAACGCAGTGGACAACCTCTCCGTGACCGTGGGAGAAGGCGAAGTTTTTGGCTTTCTGGGCGCCAACGGCGCAGGAAAGACAACCACGATTAAAATCCTGCTGGGGCTGATCTTCGCCACGCAGGGAGAAGCTTATGTCCTGGGGAAACCCGCTGGGGATATCGAGGCAAAACACAAGATCGCCTATCTTCCTGAGTCACCCTATTTCTACGAGCACATGACCGCTCTTGAGATCGTGACATTCTATGCGCAGCTCTTTGGCATGAAGCACGAAGACGCCAAAAAGAAAGCCGCCGAGCTCGTGGACTTTGTTGGGCTAGGTGGCAAGAGCGATGTCAACAAGCGTGTCGCGGAGTTCTCCAAAGGAATGCGCCAGCGCGTCGGTATTGCACAGAGCCTGATCAACGACCCCGATCTGCTCTTTTATGATGAGCCCACCTCGGGCCTGGACGCCATTGCACGTCGCGACATCCGCGATCTGATGCTGGATCTCAAGCGTCAAGGCAAGACAATGTTCCTCTCCAGCCACCAGCTTGAGGATGTCGAGATGGTCTGTGGGCGTGCTTCGATTATCCATAAGGGTAAGCTCCAGGTCATTGGAACTATGGACGAGCTCCTGGGCGGCGAGCGAGTCGAGGTAACGGTTGTCAATCCATCGGCGGAGCTTACTGGCAAGCTAGGGAACCTGGCGAGCACGACATTCGATGAGAAGCTCACTGTCAATGTCCCGAACTCGGATGTGGGCGGGCTGCTCGATGCTATCCGTAGCGCAAAGGGAGATGTCTTCTCGGTCATTCCCAAGAAACGCCGCCTGGAAGATCTCTTTGTTGAGATTGTCGGTGAGCGCATTGATGCCGCCACCGGAAGCCTGGCGTCCACGGGCGACCGCACCGTCGAGGGCAGTGATGCCAAGCCGACCGCGAACAAGTATAAGGACTTGATGGATAAATAAATGAATACTTCCCTTGTTATTGCACGAAATACAATTAGCGAAGCGCTCCGCAAGAAAGTTCTCAACGCCTTCCTCATGGTGGGCTTTGCGATGCTGGTGCTTACCTTCGCATTCCAGCAGTTCTCCCCGCGCCAAGAGCTAACGCTCGTCAAAGGTATGGGCCTGGGGATTATCTCGATGGCTGCGTTGTTGATCACTGTCATCCTGTCAATCAACCTCATCCCAACCGAGATCGAGCGCCGTACGATCTATACCATTCTCTCCAAGCCCGTCCGTCGCCCGGAGTTTCTGCTGGGCAAGTACTTTGGTGCCGCCAGCACCATCTTTATCAATGTCGGGCTGATGGGCCTTGCGTTTGTGATCGCTATCGCCTTGAAGCAGCGCGGCGCAGAAGGTCTCTTTGGGCCACTGAACATGCTCAAGGGCGTGCTGATGATCTACATGCAGATGGCTCTGCTGAGTGCACTGGCGATCTTCTTCTCGACATTTCTGTCGCCTTTGGTGAACTTTTTCCTGACATTTTCCATGTTTATTGTCGGTAACCTCTCCAGCTTCACCTTGGATCTGGCGAAGAACACGCAAAATGTCCTGGCGAAGGGGTTCTTCACGGCGGTGCACTACCTCGTGCCTAACTTTGGCAACTTCAACTACACCAACCCACTGGTGCAGGCCAATGTGCAGGTGAAGTCCGAGGCGGTACTGCTCACCCAGAACTGTATCTACGCGGTGGTCTATGCCACTGTGTTGCTGATTCTCTCCATCCTGGTCTTTGATCGGCGCGAGGTGTGATGATGAAAAATTTCCTAGATGCGGTGCGAGGCAACCCCAAGCTCGCCGCAGGTGCGCTGGCACTGCTGGCAGTCCAGGGCCTTCTTCAGGCCAGGATTGACCCGCTCCGCCGCCAACCTGCGGTCGAGCCGCCCTCCGTGATCAAGTCAACGGGGGGGCTGCCCTTTGAGTACTCCCTCGCGGCGATTTCGGGCTTCCGGCAGGTGATTGCGGGCTTGCTCTGGGTGCGCGCCGACTCGTTCTTCCACTCGGGCAACTACGATGCGATCCTGCCGCTGCTGCGCCTGATCACGTGGCTCGATCCCAACTGGCTGGATGTCTACGCCACCGGTGCCTGGCACCTGATGTACAACTTCACCGATACCGACCAGCGCTCGGACCGCCGCTACTTGCCGGTGGGCCTTGCACTGCTCAATGAGGGAATCGCGGCGAATTCCACGGTCTTTGATCTCTATAAAGAAAAAGGCTGGAACCTTTTTGACAAAGTAAAAGACTACCCGTTGGCAGCGGATGCTTACAAAGCGGGGCGTGATGCCGATCCCAACCACGATATCAACCAAATTGAGCACCTGCTCGCCCACTGTGTCGAGCGCTCGGGTGATCCCGAGGGCGCGATTGCTGCCTGGGCAGATGCCATGCGGCGACACAAGGTGCTCTGGGATGCCGCCAAAGGGGTCGCTGGAAAAGAAGACATTGAGAGCCGCAACCGCCAGGGCTACAACAATGCGTCGAAAAACTTTCGCATCATGAAGGTTCGCAGCTACTGCCGCCCTAGAGACATCGCACGTCTAGGCCCCGTCGAGGCAAGTATGGGGGTTAAAGTCACTCGGATTCGTCCCCGTGTTCTGAGAGTCGAAGGAAGCTGGAACCTCGTAGGATGTCTGAAGGATCAATACGACGATCTCAGCTTCGATGACAAAGGCGATCCGAAGTCCGCGACGATCTCTAGCGGAATCGTCATGGATGGGCCCGTTGATGGGGCGCGTGTTGATGTTCGCTTGCAGAATGCAGGCTATGTCATGCCGGACTCCCAGAACTTCAGCTTCGAGGTATCCGATGACCTGACCATCATGCAGGACTCGCTTAGCTCACGCGGGGGACGACGATCTCTGAAAGGTACGCCCTATCAGTTCAACCCTGGCGGTGCAGGCGATCAAAACCTGGAGCGTGCGGGAATCTATTCCTACAAGGATCAAGCCAGTGCGCCCAAGGGAATCTCGGCGGCACAAGCCTTGGCATCGGGACAGATCTCGCCTGCGGGGCAGCTCCAGCTGGTAACCTACATCTTCCCCCCTCAGACACGTCAGAAGAAGTTCTACACGTTGGCGGATCTCCCCGGTCTTATGAGTGAGCTTAAGTCGGACCCAGCACGTATGGCTCAGCTGGAGACGAAGAAAATTCTGGTCGCAACGGAGGACAAGCTCCTGCTGAGTGAGTTTGGCAAAAACCGCGAGCTAGACATGAGCAAGGATCCGAAGATGTACGGCTTCAAGACCGATCTCTACGACCTGATTGTCTCCTTTAGCCCACGGAGCGCCCCGGACTTTGTTCAGGATCGCCTGGGCTGGAATGGGGAGGGCCTGAAGGATAAGCGCTACCTGCGGTCGGATGTTAAGCTCGGCCAGCAGATGCTCTACTTGAAGCTCAAGCTCACCAAAGAGGACATCATGGGGACGGACAAAAAAGTCCTGTTTGACGATAGCGCGGGTATCGGACTGGACAGGCTCCAGAAGTAGCCCACGAACAAACAAAGAAACTCCCCGGAGCCGCTGGCTCCGGGGAGTTTGTGCTTTACTGTAGTTTTTTCTGGAGCCTGCAAAGAAAGAGTGGCGCACTGGGGCCAGTCACACGCACCGTGAGCCGCTCTTTGCCTTGCGTGAGCACTTCCGGTAGCGCATAGGTCTCGACATGATGCCTATGCTTTTCGACAGCAAGCGTCGGAGTGGCAATTTGCTCGCCCTCCACTTCGACGGTAAATTCGACATCGCCCTCTTGCGGTGGCCCCCAGGTACAGACAAGCTCTACAGCAGCATCAGGCAGGCTACGTAGCGTGAAGGAAAACCAGCCGTCTTTTTCGTTAACTTGGCGGAACTTCCAGGCGCTGCGCTCGCCGCCGATAAAGCCCTCGCCGGTGAAGTGATGGTCGCGCTCGGGCTGCATCTGGTTGGGCCAGAACGTATCGAGGAGCTTGGTGCGCTCGGCGTGCTCTTGCGCCTCAGCGGCGCGGTAGGTGGTCTCTTGTGCGTTCCAGTCCTTCGGGGAGAATATATCAAAGTAGACGCACTGCCGATGCCCGTGAAGCTTGTAGAACGGCACCAGCGAGATATCCTCACGCTCAAATGTCCGGGCTTTGGGATTGAGAAGCACCGGCACTGGGGGAATCTTTGCGTTGAAGGGCTCTCCCCCATCCGCATCGCCGGGCAACGGTGCGGCTCCGAGATCTGCGGCGAGAACCAGCGGGCCGTCGAGCAGGGCAATTTTCTGTGGCGCACCAAGAAGCGGCTCAAAAGAGCGTTTTTTCGGGAAGGTCAATGCCTGATTACGAATATCACGCCATAGGATTCCCGAATACCCCGCCCAAGATGGTAGGCGTAAGCGGACGGCAATATCGCTGGGGCCAGTGACAGTAAAGTGCACTGTATCGCTCTCTGGGAATGTGGTCTCCTGGCGCACCATCAGTCCCCATTCGGGGACATGCACCTCAGAGGCAAGAAGCTGCGTGACATAGAGCACCCGGTGTTTGGCGTCCATAAAGTAAACGCCGTCGCCGTAGCGGGTGTGGTTTTCCCAGCCGGTGCCCACGCAGCACCAGAACGAGTCCTCGGGGGTGGAGTAGTGCTTGAAGTGCCCGGAGAGCAGCGAAACAAAGTAGCACACCATGCCGTCGGCGGGGTTCTGGCTGGCGAGAATGTGGTTGATGCGCACACGCTCCATAAAGTCCGCGTACTCAGCGCGTGGCTCCCAGCAGAAGAGCTGAGCCGTCAGCTTGAGCAGGTTGTAGCTATTGCACGTTTCGCAGGTCGTGTTTGTCAGCCGCTCTGAGAGATCCCCCACCGGCCCGAAGTGCTCGCCGCTCCCGTGCCCACCAATAACGTAGCTATGGTTCTGCGTCACAAAGCGCCAGAAATTCTCCGCAATGCGCCGATACTTTTCGTTACCGGTCACTTCGTAGAGCCGGGCACAGCCGATAATCTTGGGGATTTGGGTGTTGCCATGCAATCCCGGTAAGCAATCAATCCCGTCGGCGAGCGGGTCTAAGACGGCGCGGTGATAAAACTTCTCGGCCATTTCTAGGAAGCGCGCTTCGCCCGTGAGCGCATACAGCTTGGTAAAAGACTCATTCATCCCACCGAACTCGCAGCTAAGCATCGCCTGCCAGTTTTCGTCGTCGAGACTTGCTGTCACCGCAATCGCCCAGTCGGCGAGTTTAGTGACGAGAGTGAGGGCGATGGAATCCCCGAATAATTTTGCCGCATCCAGCAAGCCCGCAAAAAGCTTGTGAAGGTTGTACCAGGGCACCCAGCAGTCATTGAGATCGAAGTTTCTGGCACGAACCACGCCAGCCCGTAGCTCCTCAAAGACCCGGTCGGCGTCTGGCATTCCGCCGATAAAACCATCGGTGTGAGCGTCTTGACAGCGCTTTAGCTCAGAGAGAATGAGCGCGACTCGCTCCGCAAAGCGCGGGTCATCCTTGGGAGCTTCTGCGGCGAGGCGCACACATGCGGAGAGGTAGTGCCCGAGCGAGTGCCCCGCCAAGCTTTGTTGCTCCCAGCCACCGTAGGCCTCGCCGCAGGGGGGTAATCCCGCATTGCGATAGAAGCCATGCAGCAGACGCTTGGGATCAAGGGACAGGAGCCAGGCGGCGTTGCGGTCACGGGCATCGGCGAAGGGGCCGGTGCCCAGACGCACCTGGCGGGGATCGAGTTCAGTAAGCATTTCAGCGTTAATGGTATCGCAGTTTTTAGTCTATAATGCCGTGGCATGACCTTTAACTTTCTTAACCGCAAGGTTCACTACTGGACCAGTGTGATCTTTGCGCTCCCGGTTCTGGTGATCCTCACCACAGGGTTCTTGCTCCAGATCAAAAAACAGTGGACTTGGGTGCAGCCGCCCGAACAAAAAGGCGTCGGCAAGACTCCCACCATCAACCTGGAGCACGTTCTGAGTGCCGTTCAAGCTCTCCCTGAGCGAAACGTGTCAGGCTGGACAGACATCAGCCGCGTGGACATTCGTCCGAGTAAGGGCATCGCAAAAGTGACCCTCAAGGATGACTGGGAGGTGCAGGTGGATATGGAGACGGGCAAGGTTCTCCAGAGCGCCTACCGCCGCTCGGATCTAATCGAAACCCTCCACGATGGTTCTTTTTTCGCGGGCGATATCACCAAACTGGGGCTTTTTCTTCCTAGCGCAGTGGCCTTGCTGCTCCTCTGGTGCACGGGGCTCTGGATGTTCTGGCTCCCGATAGCAGTCCGTAGACGTAAAGCCAAGGGAATCCTGTCTCGCACGGCGAAATAACATACCATGACACGACGAATATTTTTCGGCATCACTGCCGCCATCGCCCTTCTCTCTCCTGCGTCCGCGCAGACCCGCCAGACTGATGTGATCTACGGCCACAAGACGGGCGTTGCACTGAGCATGGATGTCTTTGTGCCGGAGAAGTCCAAGGCGAACGGGATCGGCGTTCTCTGGATGGTGAGTGGTGGCTGGAACTCACGACATGAGGACATTAACCCCGCTCTGGGGAAAGCCTTCGCGGACCGGGGCTACACGCTCTTTCAAGTTGTGCATGGCACGCAGCCCAAGTTCACGCTCCCCGAGATCCTGCAAGATATCCACCGCTCTGTGCGCTTTGTTCGTACCAACGCCAGCCGCTGGGGCATCAACCCCGACAAGCTGGGTATCAGTGGCGGCAGTGCGGGCGGCCATCTCTCCACGATGATGGCGGCCTACGGTGGCCCCGGCGATCCCAATGCCAAAGATCCCGTGGACCGTGCCTCCAGCGCCGTGCAGTGCGCCGCGGTTTTCTACCCTCCCACCGACTTTCTCAACTACGGCAAAGACGGCGCGAAGGCGATGCTCAATCCGTTTTTAAAGGGCTACTGGCCCGCCTTTGGGATCACGGACAAGACGCCCCCCGAAGAAATAGAGCGCCTCAGCAAAACGCTCTCACCGATCTATGGGGTCAATAAAACCACCCCGCCCGTCTTTCTCATTCATGGCACCGCTGACTTGCTCGTCCCGATTCAGCAGTCCGAGCGCCTTATCGCAAAGCTGAAGGAAGAAGGTGTCGCGTGTGATTTAGTCCGTCGCCCTGGAAAAGGCCACGGCTGGCCCGGCATCGAGAACGACGCGTTGCTGTTGATGGACTGGTTCGATAAGTATCTCGTGAAGAAGTAATCGTCGCCGCTAAACTCTCGCCCCCATGAACGGGGGCGTCATATTGTCGTCGCAAGCTCCGACACGAAGGGCGTCCCGCCCATAAAACTTAAAATTAGGACGATATGAAAGCACTCCCTCCCTGCCGCCTCTTTGTCTTGCTTGCACGCGATGCCCCACTCGGCGTGATCTTCCGTCGCGGCCCCACGAAATTGACACAGCTCATTCTCTGGCACACGGACATGGATACGTTTGAGCTGGGGGATCGGCACGTCGGTAACTTTTACCCAGAGCGCAGCGATCTCTCTCCCGATGGGAAGCTTCTGATCTACTTTGCCGCCAACTATACGGCAAGGCGGCGAAACAAAGGGCTACCCGACACCTGGACAGCACTCAGCAAGCCTCCTTGGCTCAGACCCCTAGCATTGTGGCCGAACTTTGGTACCTACTATGGGGGTGGGCTCTTTACATCAAACATAATTGTGCAGGTTAATCAAGATCCGCATGCCCACAGAGTTTCAGAAGGATCGGTTGATCAGACGAGCTGGCCGGCAGGGAAACCGCCTGCCGAGCTCGATTTTCCGTACGACCAGCTTTTCTGGGATCATGACGATCAGTTTTTCACCCGAATGGAGCGCAATGGCTGGACTGCTGTGGAGCCCTACCCTTCCATGCTTGGCCCGCTCAACCCAGATGCCACCTTTACGGAACTGGTGACGGGAGCATACGAAGCACCTGAACTGCCAGTTCACCTCCGCTCTGTATATTCCAAACCGCGTCCAGGAAGCAATGAGAGCCTGGTGCTTCTCTGGCCACACCGAAGCGCAGGTTATTATGGACGTTCGGAAAGCCCGAGCTACGAAGTCCATGATTCACGGCTAAAGATAGTTACATCACTTTCGGGAGCCATCTGGGCGGACTGGGATCAGCGGGGGCGCTTGGTCTATGTGCAAGAGGGGAAACTCTTCACCGCCGATCTGAACATTCCTGGTAAGTTTGATCCCAAGGAAATCGCCGATTTCACGCCACTGGATAAAAAGCGGGTACGAGCTCCCCAATCGGCGGGCCAGTGGTAATCATCTGACCATCCATCAGCGTTACGGTTAACGGAATCGGTTGCGCCGGATGACGATTGTCAGGGTACCAGGGACGGTTATGCTGGACGACAATGAGAAGCCCCTCTTCATCGCCGACGGGCTGAAACTGCGTGCCGCCCTGCCGATAAAGCGGAAGCCCAAGAGAAGCGACAGTACCAGGAACATCGTCGGTCACGAGGCCGATCTCGCTGATGCCCAGAATCTCGAAGTTCTCGCGGCGGCTGTTGGGGAGCGTGTGCCGGGCGATCAGCTCGGCGATATTGCCGTCGGGATCGGTAAAGTAGACGGCGTGGGCGTTCCAGTGAGAGAAATCAAAAAGCTCTTTGCCATCGGAGCCAGACAGGAGCGGGGCATGCTCGCGCAGCCAGGCGACGGCTTCGTCGAACAGATTCTCAGGGATAGTGAAGGCGAAGTGCGCGATGGCGGGTGGTGTCTGCGCCTGTGTCAGAGTCCAGTGCGTCGCGCCTGCCGCCAGCGTCACAGAGTCGGGGCCGGAGGAAAGCTCCTCCAGCCCCATGGTCTTTGTCCAAAACTGCTGTGCACGCTCCAGATGGGCGGTGCCCATCTGGAGCGCACGAAAACTCACTGCGAGACGACCCAGAGATTCTTGTACTGCACGAGATCATGGTTGCCCTGGAGAACAATCGGGCCCA
>NZ_JAYUPA010000688.1:0-11070 GCF_043760365.1 Armatimonas sp. | reverse complement strand
CGGTTCGGGTCAGTAGAGGACGTGGGCGCAGCAGTGGCGTTTCTGGCGTCGGATGCAGCGTCGTATATCACGGGGCAAACACTCACAGTGGATGGTGGTTTGACTGTCTAGAGCCCCAGGCTTTATATTTTAGGAGCATAAGGAAATGTCTACGTTTGAGCGTGTGAAGAAGGTTGTTGTGGAGCAGTTGGAAGTTGACGAGAAAGAAGTCACTCCTGAAGCCTCTTTTGTGGATGATCTGGGGGCTGACTCCCTAGACGTTGTGGAGCTCGTCATGGGCCTCGAAGAGGAGTTCGACATCGAGATCCCTGATGAGTCCGCTGAGAAAATCACCAATGTCCAGCAGGCGATTGACTACATCGAAGAGAAAACCAAGGGTTAATTACCCGGTAAAGCGGCGGTATGGGACGAAGGTCCTATGCCGCCGTTTGTTTTTTATGGTATCCAAATCAACGTGAATAAGCGCATTGTCGTAACGGGAATCGGGGCGGTCACGCCACTGGGCATCGGGAAAGATGCCTACTGGAAAAACCTGACTGCGGGTGTCTGTGGAGTCGGGCCGATCACGCTCTTTGATTCAGAGCGCTTCGATGTCAAGATCGCCGCCGAGGTGAAAGGCTTTGACCCCACTGCCTACATGGATCGCAAAGAGGCCAAGCGGATGGACCGCTTTGTCCAGTTTGCCGTCGCCGCGTCGCTGCTGGCGCTGGAAGACGCGGGCCTGAGCGTCACCGAGCAAAACGCCGAGCGCGTGGGCGTGGTGATTGGCTCAGGTATCGGTGGCTTGCAGACTTTAGAAGACCAGGTGCGGATTCTGGTCGAGAAAGGCCCTAGCCGCGTCTCCCCGTTTCTCGTGCCCATGATGATCGGCAATATGGCCTCGGGGCACGTTTCGATCCTCACGGGCGCAAAGGGCCCTAACTCCTGTACCACAACCGCCTGCGCATCCAGTGCGCATGCGCTGGGAGATAGCCTGGAAATTCTCCGACGGGGTGCAGCTGATGTGATGATCTCGGGTGGCGCAGAGGCAGGCGTCGTGCCGGTCTCTATCGCGGGTTTCTCCAATATGAAGGCCATGGCCTCGAACTTCAACGACAATCCCACGGCGGCATCGCGGCCCTTTGATGCGAATCGTTCGGGCTTTGTGATCGGTGAGGGCGCAGGGATTCTGATTCTCGAAACGCTTGAGCACGCCGAAGCACGCGGAGCGCACATCTACGCCGAGCTCGCGGGCTATGGCATGACCGCGGATGCGTATCACATGAGCTCTCCCCCGCCCGATGGCAACGGCGTTGCGCGTGCCCTGAGCTATGCCCTTAAGAACGCAGGCCTTGAACCTGAGCAAGTTCAGCATGTCAATGCCCATGCCACTTCGACACCGCTCGGAGACAAGGCAGAAGTTGCCGCACTGCGCTCGGTGTTTGGAGATCACTTTGATAGCCTTGCCGTCTGTGCCACCAAGTCTATGACGGGGCACTTACTGGGCGGCGCGGGAGGGATCGAAGCCGCAGCGACCGTACTCTCTATTGCCGAAGGCATCGTGCCCCCGACCATCAACTACGAGACCCCAGACCCTGACTGCGTAGTGGACTGCGTCCCCGATGTCGCCCGCAAGATGAACGTGGATGTCGCGGTCTGTAACAACTTCGGCTTTGGCGGCCATAATGCCGTCTTAGTTTTTAAGAAAGCTTAAATTTCTGAATTTCGCCCCGATAAACCGGGGCGTCTTTCTATTTTGCCATTTTGGCGGCGTTGATCTCTTTGGTGAAAGCTGCCGCACTGTGCTTGCCCGCCATTGCCTTGACGAGCTTACCCGATGCGCTGAAGAGATACGTCCGTGGAATTGGGGACGCGGGTGGGGCCTTGGGCTCCAGCCACTTCAGAAAGGCCGCAATATCCGTGTTGGCCTTGTTGAAGAAGGCATTTGATGTCACCCCCTGAGTCGCCAAGAACTTTGCAGACTTAGTCACGGCGTCTTGGGGCGAGTCGCAGGCAATCGTGATCAAAGTCGCCCCCGAGGCCTTCACAGCGGCCACGAGATCGGGAAACTCCTGCTTGCACGGAACACACCATGAGGCCCAGAAGTTGACGACCACCACTTTGCCTTTGTTTTTTGCGACAACCGCCTTCAGAACCGTCGGATCAATCGGAGCAGGATCAGGCATTAGGGTTTGGCCTCCTGAAGTTTCTTGAGCATTGCCAGCGCATTCGCTCCCGCATTCTGTACTTTGGTTGGGGAGTCCACCGCAACAATCTTCCCCTTGGGATCTATATAGAAAGTCACGCGTTTTGCCATACCATTGGCAAGTTTCACTCCGTAAGCCTCAGCCACTTTCGCACCAACATCGGAGAGCAGCGTATGGGTCAGACTATCGCGCTGGCAAAAAGCCTGTTTACTCTTGGTATCCTGAGTCGAGAGGGTGTAGGCAACCGCGTTCAGTTTTGCAAATTCGTCCTTACTCGCCGAGTAAGACTTGTTCTGAATCGTTCAGCCACCGGTCATGTCTGAGGGATAAAACGCCAGTACCACCCACTTCTTTGCCTTCTTGGCATCTTTGAGCGCGACCGACTTATCGTTCTGGTCGGGTAGCGTGAAATCAGGGGCCTTCTTGCCAACAAGCTCCAGAGCGGGCTCGGCAGGCTTAGCGGCCACAGGGGGCTGTGGATCGCCTTGTACCACGGGTTTGACAGAGATTTCCTGGGTTAACAGGAGAATCGGAATAAAGAAAAGCATTCGCGGGGTTCCTCCAAGGCTATTTTATCGTGTCTGCTGATAAGTGCGAGCAAGCTGGCGCAGCAGCTCACGGAATGTCTCGCGTTGGGCATTGTCATCAGGCAGGACAGCATTACGACGTTCAACCGCCTGATTGGTATGGGTGACAATATCAGTGAGAAAGGCAATGTACTCCGTGAGTTCCTGGATATAGGCAGGCAAGAAATAAACACAAAGCGTGTCTCCCCGAAAGACAACGGGTGGCCGTGCCGCCCGGGGTGCCATTTTATAGATTCCCTCAAACTCAGCGGCCCACTCGGCCCCAGGGTCGCGTGAGAGACGTATATAGAAACCATAGGCTCCCGGAAAAACATCGCTGACTTCAAGGGTTTCCGGATCCACCCCCACAATCTGCGCCGTCAAAATTCGGTCAGGCATAAGAATATAATACCCCCGCAGAAAGAGTTGCTCACAAATCTTCTCCTGGCACACTTTCTGCAAGCTTCTACTTTTTTTTCTGAGAGGGGTCAAATGCAATAAATCGGGGTATACTGATTATGCATGGGAGTGATCGTCACAAAAAATCACTCTCACGAATGATTTTTCCCACAGAGGTACTCGTCTCCCTCTGGAGTCTATTTTGAAAGATCCCTTCGATCAGGGAGATTGGTTTCAGGAGCAAAGCATGAAGTTAAAGAATCGCTTTATTCGTATGGCAGCAGCGTTTGCAATTGTTGGGATAGTGGCATTACAAATCCCAGCACGTCCTTCCGTCAGCTTGGCACAAGATGGCTACAAGGACAATGGGGGTGGCCTTCTGGCCTTTAAGGGTGCTGGGGGGGTGGCCGCAGGTGCCGTTCTCGTAGGAGCCGCCTATAGTGCTATCGTTAATGCAGGTAAATCCGCAGGGAGTGGTACGATTAAAGGAGCCATTGCTCCCGGAACAGCATCTATCGCTGAGATCACTAACAGCAAAGATGAGTTCTCAGAGATCGCGAAAATCCTTAACAACTCTGGTTCGCAGGACTCGTATCGTTCCGAAGACATTACGGTGTTCTGGCCGACAAATGAAGCTCTAACGAAAGCGCTGGGTGCTAGCGGAGTCAGTGCGCTTCAGGCAGCCGCCAACAGTGCACAAGCAAAAACCTTCCTTGCATCACTCACTGTCGCAGGTAAGTACAATATCCAGCGACTCAACGACGCTGCCGGACAGGGGAAGGTTCTCCCGACTCTCAGCGGTGGTAGTATCGTTCTGAAGTCGGAGGGTGGTAAGCTCACGGCTAACGGTGTCGAGATTATTGGGACTGAGACTGCTGCAAGCAACGGCTGGGTTATAGCAACCAACGGTGTGGTCGCCAAAGACGAGTAGACTGGCACTTTGCCCTGACAAATAAACCGGTGATGTAAAAATTACCGGTTTTTTATTTTATGGCCTGAAATTTGCATTATCTTTTTCCGAAGATGCACAGTGGGAGCTGAATGCTCCTCCAGTCTTTTCGGGAGAAGGAAATGAAGTATCAAAAACGGGCTCTTCGTGTCGCTGCAGCCCTTACCCTCACCGGGTTCGTTGCCAGTCAGATCCCTATGCGTGGCCAGACGGCCCTTGGCTCGGTTCGCCCCCCGGGTTCCGTGCAGCCTGCCGATGGTTACCTCACCGGTAATACCGATAATAGTGGCTCTTTTCTAGGGATCAGAGGGCTGACCAACCGCAATGCAATTACGGGAATAGCTCTCGGTTTGCTCGGCTTCGGGGCCTACTCCACGATCCTAGATTCTCGTGCGATCAGCACACTTGGTGGCGCAGCGGGTGCCGCAGGCGGTGCAGGAAACAACTTAAATAGTACCCTTCTGGCAGGAGCTGCTAACAAACCTATCTACGATGTGCTCAAGAGCATGCCCAGTGATTTCGTGGAAACGGTCAAACTGGTTGACGATGCAGAGCTTGTCACAGAGCTCCGGGAAGGTGGCCCTTACACATTTCTGGCGCCAACAAACTCTTGTTTAACACTCGATAGTGCTGCACTTATCAAACTTCATGCTCCTGAAAACAAGCCATCTCTGATTAGTCTGATTAAACGCCACACAGTCAAGGGACGCTATAAAATAAGCGATCTTCTAGAAATGAAAGACGGCGCAACCGTCGAGAACTTGCTAGGAGACAAGCTGACGATTAGCAATAAAAATGGCACTCTTATGATCAGTAATATCCTCGTTGCTCAGAACGATATCGCGGCCAGCAATGGTTGGATCCATCCCATTGAGGCCCCCATAGAAGAGCAGTAAAGTATAAACTAACGCTTAGCAAGAGCTTCTTCTCACCGGTTCAAAGGCAAGAAGAAGCTCTTTTCATTTTTTGAAGCTCGGCGAGGGGAAGAACTACTTCGGCTCTCGCCACACAAATTTCGGGGATTTTATGGGATCGTAGCCCGCCAAGTGCCCTGTGAGCCGCGTTGCAGGCTTCGTGTACTTCAGCTCCGTCTCCCCAAAGACCTCCCGGCAGAGGCTGGCGAGCCCTGGATCGTACTCTATCAGCTCAACGCGAGTGTTGACATGGTTGTGGTCGTGGTCGGGCTCGCGGTTGTTATCAAACCAGGACTGCACCCCCTCCGCAAAATACTCATGGTGGTTGGTCGCGGCGTACTTACTTTTCCAAAGCCCCGCTGCCATGGCTCTATCGTAGCTCGCCTTCACACATTTATCAAAAGTCTTGTCCACGCGCACCATGCCACGCAGGTGAATGTTATGGGCGAACTCGTGAATCAGAATGTTCTCGCTAGCATACGGATCGCCAGGATAGCCCAGCAAGTTCTCCTCGCCGCAAGAGCAGAAGGGATCGGTCTCGCTTCCTCCCAAGCCGCGTGCCCGCCTGTCCCAGTAGTCTTTGGGCGTGAGCCAGGTAAACTCCGGCTGATCCGTTGTGAACTCGTTGTAGGCTAAGATGCACATTCGGGAGCCGCTTGCGATCATGGCGTCACGCACATCCGGGCGACGGGCGAGCAAGAGATTCACCAGATAGGCGGCTTCTTTCAGAGCGTAGTCGCTCACTCGCTCCGATGCTACGATGGGGTAGCCGTTGGCGCTAATAAATTTCTTGTAGAACGGCGGAATCTTCAGTGCGACGGGAGGCGCAGTCACGGAGCTCATTGCAGAGGCGGAGCTACTCGCTACGATGGGCCACTCCGCGAGATCCGTCCGCTCACTCTTGAAGAGACCCGCTGCACGATTTACCAGATCAGAGAGTCCGGCAGCGATATTTTTCTCCTCGCCAAGATCACTCTGAAGATCATAGAGTTCGATAGGCGCATCCAGGCGTTTTTTCCGAATGGCTTTCCAGCGCTGGTCTATAATCACGGCCTGCGAAAAGCCGCCCTCATGGAACTCCCAGTAGAGCGTCGTATGCTGTTTCTGCATCCCTGCCTTGCCTAGCAGTGTCGGCAGGAGGCTCAGACCATCGGTTCTAGGTGGTGGCGCAGCACCCGTGATCTCAGTCAGTGTTGGGAAGATATCGGCGAAGTAGCCAACATGCTCGCTGGTCGTGCCCTGCACTATTTCCCCTGGCCAGCGCACCACGGTCGGGACACGAATCCCGCCCTCGTAGAGATCGCGCTTGAGGCCACGTAGCGGGCCGTTGGCATCGAAGAGTTCGGGGTCGTTTGCCCCTTCTTTGTGGTGCCCATTGTCGCTGGTAAAGATCACGAGAGTATTGTTATCTATCTTGAGCCGCTTGAGCAAGGCAAAGAGCCGCCCCATGTCCGCATCGAGGCGGGCAATGGTCGCCGCGTGGGCCTTGTCAGGCTCGGGCCAGGGCTTGCTGCCAAACGCACCTAGCTCGGGGACTTCCTGCCCGTTCCCCGTTCCCCTAGTGCCCTCGTTGTTGGCATGGGGCGTGATGAGCGACCAGTAGAGAAAGAACGGCTTCTTATGGTTTCTCTCGACCCACTTCAGCGCCTCGTCGGCCATGAGATCCGGAGCAAAATCGCGTTTCTCCCCTGCCCAACCCGTGCCATTCTTCCACTGCGCTTCAGGGCACTCGGGGTGCTTGGTATTGCGAAGCGCAACCCGCTTCTCACCACGCAACAGAAACGGAGGGTACGGATTGTGGGCGTGTGCCTGGTTCAAATAGCCATAGAAATAATCAAAGCCTTTGTTGGTCGGAACTCCCTCCTCGCCCTCGTTGGCAAGCCCCCACTTTCCGATCAGCGCGGTTACGTAGCCGACGGACTTCAGTGCCTCGGTCACGGTGGGGTCGCTCTTTCGGATCATTTGTGCTGCCGGATTGTTGGGCCCCGCGTTGCCGCGCACACGGGTGTGCCCCGTGTGCAGGCCCGTCATCAAGACCGAGCGCGACGGTGCACAGACCGGGGCTCCCGCATAGAACTGCGTTAGCTTCATGCCCTCCGCAGCCATTTTATCCAGGTGTGGCGTTGGGATGAGCTTCTGCCCAAAGCAACCTAGCTCACCGTAGCCCAAGTCATCGGCAAGGACAAAGATAATATTGGGTTTCACTTTTTCTCCAGTTCGATCACCACGGACGTTATCGTACCGTCGAATGTCTCTGTCTTTTTGTAGGTGAGCACTTTCCCTCCTGCATCGGTTCCAACATCCAGTCCATCCACAGGAATAATGCTCATCGGGCCGTTTCCAGCGGCCTCGCCAACAAGCTTGCCATCGAGCTGTAGGCTCAGTTTGCCTTTCGCATCCACATGCACGACGGCCACATGCGCCCCGGTAGTTGGCTCCATTGTGGCAACGCGTGCCAGACCCATTTTAGTGCGGAAGGCAAAGACGAGCTTGCCGTCTTCGAGCAGGAGCGCGTAGCCCTGCGATGCTCCCCCCTGCGCGATAAGTACGCCGTCGGTTGCCTTTTTCGTGTCGAAGCTTACCGTGATCTTAAACGCCCGGTTCGCGATGGCAGGCGCGTCGGCCTTGTCCAGATGATCGCCCGCCTTCAGAGTGAAGCGTGTCTTGGTTGAAGCCTTGTCTTCCGGTGCTTTCTTACCGCGCCAGCCACCGAGCGGAAGCACATTTGCGCGTGCCGCCCAAGTGTCCCATTTTGCCGCGAGTGTGGCGACTTTTGCGGAGTCTTTTGTCGCCAGATTTTTCAGTTCGCTACGGTCTGTCTCGATATCGTAGAGCTCCCAGGGCTGGTTCTCTTTGGCGACAAGTTTCCAGCGGCCTTCACGCACGGCCCGGTTCCCCTCATGCTCCCAGAAAAGTGGCTGCGTGCGTGCGAGCGGCTTGCCAGCAAACGCAGGGCGCAGGCTAACCCCCTCCTTGGGCTTGATCTTCCCACTCGGGTAGCTCGCGCCGCCCACATCTACCACCGTCGCCATGATATCTACCAAGTGCCCCGGCTGCGACTCCCAAGCTCCGTTGCGACTTGCAGGAATGCCTTTTGGCCAGTGTGCGATAAGCGGGGTCGAGATCCCTCCCTCGTGGGTGTAGTGCTTGTACTCCCGAAATGGAGTGTTCTGGAGCCATGCCCAAGACTGCCCCGAAAACCAGTTCGAGTCCGGCTGGGTTGGCTCACCTTTTGTTGTGCCATTGGGGCCACCCTCCGCATTGCCTCCGTTATCGCTCATAAAGAGAATGAGGGTGTTGTCCAGCTCCCCGCGCTCTTTGAGTGCGGAGACCAGTGTCCCAATGGCCTTGTCCATGTGCCAGACACACGCCGCATAGGTTGCCATCATGTGGTCGAAGCGGTCTTTTTCCGTCTCGGTCAAACTCTCCCAGGCTTTGATGGCATCGGGGCGCGGCGAGAGTGTCCAGTCGTTGTTGGCTAATCCAAGCTGCTTCTGGCGTGCGAGACGCTCCTCGCGCAATCTATCCCAGCCCGCTTTGTACTTTCCTCGAAACTTTGCGATGTCCTCAGCGGGCGCTTGCAGCGGAAAATGCGGCGCATTGTGTGCTAAGTAGAGAAAAAAGGGCTTTTTGGCGGCACGGGCATCATCCACAAACTTAATCCCGTACTGCGTCCAGAGATCCGTCGAGTACCAGTTCATAGGCAACACAGGGTTCGCCTGGCCGTTGAGAAAGAGCTTCGCTTTCTCATCACCGGGCTGGTAGAAACCTCCAGCCGCGGCATTGAGCGAGCGCTCAAAACCACGCTCCCAGGGCACGACTCCAAGGTTCTGACCGACATGCCACTTACCCGTCATGGCCGTGAAGTACCCGGCGGGCTTGAGTACCTCCGCCATCGTGACGCACTGGTCATTGAGGCGGCCCGAGTAGCCGGGCAACCCCTTGTCGTCGGTCATGTGCCCAACTCCCGCCTGGTGCGAGTAGAGGCCCGTGAGTAGCGCCGCACGTGTGGGGCAGCAGCGCCCGGTGTTGTAGAACTGCCGAAAGCGCACCCCGTTCTTAGCCAGCGCATCTAGGTTGGGCGTCGGAATCTCCGAGCCGTAGCAGCCAAGATCAGCAAACCCCATGTCATCCACCAGAATGACAATGATATTGGGTTTTGCCTCTCCCCTAGCCCTTGCTGGGCAAGGAAAGAAAAGAGCGGCCATGAGCACGGCGAGCGAGAGTATTGCGTGTTTCATTTGTCAAAGCTCCAGCGTTGTGGTTTCCCCTGAGTGGGTTTGATCTCAATCCAGTCTAGCATAAGAGATTCTTTTTGTGCTGGCAGATAGAGCCGCAGGATGCCCAGAGCCCCTTCGGCGGGAAGCGCGACGGTCACCTCCTGCCACTCCGCGCTGGCTTTGAGGGTAAACGCGACGGACTTTGCCTTGTCCGTGTCCTGTGGCGTGGGAAGCCACTCGACTTTGCCTGCGCCGCCCACGATGCTCCGAACCCGTAGCGAGACAACGGTCGGGCCGCCTAGCTTCCAGGCGGCGAACCCCAGGAACGGCGTGGGACCGGCTCCCGTGATGGTCACGATGCCATTTTCAACCGTCGCCTCGCAGCCACGTGCCTTCCGGCCCTCCAGCGGATCAGCGATGGGCGTTGCTTGCGTGGTGGGTCTTGCTTTTGCATCGTAAGCGGGATTGGGTAGTGGCACAATAGCTTTCGTGTCTTTGAGAAATCCCTCAATCAGCGCATCAAGGTGCTTCACGCGCTCGGGCTGGCTTGCGGCAAGATCATGCGCCTCGCTCAGATCGTCCTTGAGGTTGTAGAGCTGGTAGGCATGCGCGCCCTTCTCGCCCTGGTGAAACAGGCGAATTAGTTTCCAGTCGCCGGAGTGGACGGTGACGGCAGGCGGCAGACTATCCGGGACTTTGGGGCTATGCGGAAAGTAGGTAAAGATGGGTTTAGGGGTGAGTGGCTTTCCCAGAAGCGCACTTGCGATGCTACGCCCATCAAAAATCTGATTGCTCTCCGGCTTGAGCTTGAGCAGCTCCAGAATCGTCGGGTAAAAATCCGTGCTCTGGATAATGGCCTCGTTGTTGCGTGAGCCCGGCTTGGTCACTTTGGGCCAGCTCACGACGCACGGGACGCGAATCCCGCCCTCGTAGACCGTCGCTTTGCCGCCCCGAAGCGGCGCGTTGCTGGTGGGCGTGGTGCCGTCTACCATGTTGTACATATTGCCGCCGTTGTCCGCGAGAAAGACAATCGCCGTTTTATCCGCAATCCCCAAGCGATCCAGCGCGTCTAAGAGTTTGCCCACACTGTCATCCATGGACTCTACCATTGCGGCGTAGGTCGGGCTATGCTGGGGGTCTTTCGGGTCCACCCGCCCTTTGTACTTCTCGATCAGGGATTTTTTAGCATCAAAGGGCGCGTGCACCGAGAACTGCCAGTAATTGAGAAAGAACGGCTTGTCTTTGTTTTTCGTCATCCACGCCACGGCCTCGTCGCTCATTCGGTCCTCGATATGCTCCGCAGGCGTGCGCTCTTTGAAATTCGGAAACTTCCACGGCGCGACAAAGCTCCCCGCCGGGCCGGGGCCGGGTGTGTGTGGCAGGTCAATATCAAAGCCCTGCTCCAGCGGCGAGTAGGGTGCCGCGCCCAGATGCCACTTGCCAAAGTGCGCCGTCGCGTAGCCCGCTGATTGCAGCGTCTCCGCCAGAGTCACATAGCTGGTGTTTAATCGCGTCGCGCTCTCGCACTGAAGTGCCTTTGCCGTAGTAGGTGCATTTTTCTGTACCGACGCGGCGAGTTTCACTTCGGGCAGATGGCAGTTGGGCGCGGTGATCCCAATCCGGGCCGGGCTCTGTCCCGTCAAGATGCTCGCCCGTGTTGGGGAGCACAGCGGACTGGCTGAGTACGCACGCGAGAAAACCATCCCACGCTTAGCAAGCCGCAACAAGTTCGGCGTTTTGTAGAGCTTCGTCTTGCCATAGAGCTCCGTGTCCGCCCACCCTAGGTCATCGGAGAGGATAAAGACGATATTAGGGCGGGGAGGTGGCAGTGCCTGA
>NZ_JAYUPA010000687.1:0-11077 GCF_043760365.1 Armatimonas sp. | reverse complement strand
TCGTCGTCGACGACCCCTGCCCCACCTGCTCGGGCAGCGGCCGCGCACCGTCGACCCGCACCGTCCAGGCCCGCATCCCCGCGGGAGTGAAGCACGGGCAGAAGATCCGGCTGCGCGGCAAGGGGACGAAGGGCGAGAACGGCGGCGAGGCCGGCGACCTGCTCATCGTCGTCTCGGTGAGCGCGCACCCCGTCTTCGGGCGCGACGGCGACAACCTCACGATCACCGTGCCGGTCACGTTCACCGAGGCAGCGCTCGGTGCCGACGTCGTCGTGCCGACGCCCGGCGGCGGCACCGTCAAGGTGCGGCTGCCGGAAGGCACCAGGGAGGCCGCGTGCTGCGCGTGCGCGGCAAGGGCGTGCCGCGCAAGGACGGCACCAAGGGCGATCTGCTGGTGACGGTGGATGTCGCTGTGCCGCAACGCCTCTCGAGCGAGGCACGCGAGGCGCTCGCGGCGTACTCGTCCGCCACCCAGGACCACGACCCGCGAGCCGACCTGATGGCACGAGCCAAGCAGAGCGGGGCGGCGACGTGACCAGCGACCCGTTCCGCCCGGACGACTCAGCACCGGTCTACGCGATCTCCGTCGCGGCCCAGATCGCGGGCATGCACCCGCAGACCCTGCGCCAGTACGACCGGCTCGGGCTGGTCTCGCCCGACCGCACCGGTGGGCGCAACCGGCTCTACTCGTTGCGCGACATCGCTCGGTTGCGCGAGGTGGCACGGCTCTCGGGCGAGGGCCTCAACCTGGCGGGGATCCAGCGCATCCTCACCCTGGAAGCCGAGGTCGAGCTGCTGCGCTCCGAGGTGGGCCTGTTGCGTGCGGAGGTGGCCCGGCTGCGCCCGCGCCTCGCCGCGGCGTCCGACGGGTCGCCGTCGACGGCGGTCGTCGTCTGGCGTCCGCGCCCCGGCGACCGCGACCGCCGTCCCCGATGACCGGGTCCGAGACCTGCGCGCAGGTCCCCGCCCGGCGCTGACCTGTCCACGCGCGGCCGCCGGCCACGCACCCGAACCCGGGGGTGACCCACATGGATCTTCAGCTCACGACCAAGAGCCAGGAAGCACTGGCCGGCGCCGTACGCCGTGCCGCGACGGCCGGTCAGTCACAGGTCGAGCCGTTGCACCTGCTCGGCACGCTGCTCGCGCAGGGTGCGAGCGGTGACGGCATCGCGACCGCGGTGCTCGACCGCGTCGGCGTCGACCGTGCGGCAATGACGGCCACGGTCACGAAGGCGCTCGATGCGATGCCGAGCGCGGTCGGCCAGACCGTGCAGTCGCCGGGGCTCTCGCCGACGATGTACCGCGTGCTGCAGGCTGCGCAGAAGCTCGCCACCGAGCGCGGGGATGACTTCGTCTCGACCGAGCACCTGCTCGTCGGGCTCGCGCAACAGGGTGGCCCCGGCGTCTCTGACGAGTTGGGGGCGGCAGGTGCCACCCCCACGGTGCTCGTCGATGCGATCTCCACCGTGCGTCAGCGTCCGGTCACGACGGCGAGCCCGGAGGGCAGCTTCCAGGCGTTGGAGAAGTACAGCGTCGACCTCACCGATCTCGCTCGTGAGGGCAAGATCGATCCGGTGATCGGTCGCGACGCGGAGATCCGCCGGGTCGTTCAGGTGCTCTCGCGGCGTACGAAGAACAACCCGGTGCTCATCGGCGATCCGGGCGTCGGCAAGACTGCGATTGTCGAGGGGCTCGCCCAGATGATCCTCGCGGGCTCCGTTCCGGAGAACCTTCGGGGCCGCCAGCTCCTCTCGATTGATCTGGGCGCGATGGTGGCGGGCAGCAAGTTCCGCGGTGAGTTTGAGGAGCGCCTCAAGGGCGTGATGGATGAGATCAAAAAAGCCGCTGGGCAGTTTGTGGTCTTCATTGATGAGCTGCACACCGTGGTCGGGGCCGGAGCCGCCGAGGGCGCGATGGATGCCAGCAACCTGCTCAAGCCCGCGCTCGCTCGCGGGGAGCTGCAGTGCATCGGAGCGACCACGCTCGATGAGTACCGGAAAAACATCGAAAAAGATGCGGCTCTGGAGCGGCGCTTCCAGCCGGTTCTTGTGGGGGAACCCACTATCGAGGACACGATTGGTATTCTTACGGGACTGCGCGAGCGCTACGAGAAACACCACCGGGTCAAGATCACGGATAAGGCAATTGAGGCCGCGGCCCAGCTCTCGGCACGCTATGTCACGGAGCGCTTTCTGCCGGACAAGGCCATTGACCTGATTGACGAAGCGGGTGCAGCCGTTCGCATGGATCTCTCCGAGATGCCCGAGGATCTACGGGAGCAGGAAGCGGATCTGGAGCGCCTCGTGGAGGAGGGACTCGCCGCCGCCGAGGCACGCGACTATGCCCGAGCCGCCGAGCTCCAGAAAGAGGAAAAGTCCCTGCGCGATGCACACGTGAAAGCACGCGCGGACTGGGAGCGCACCACGGGCCATGATGCCGTCGTGGATGAGAACGATATCGCAAAGATCGTCGCCCGCATTACCGGAGTACCCGTGCGGCGCATGTTTGAGGGCGAGGCAAGCAAGCTCCTCCAGCTTGAAACCACGCTCCACGACCGAGTGATCGGGCAAGACCGCGCCATCGGTGCCGTCGCCGAGGCGATCCGCCGCAGCCGCGCCGGGCTCTCCGACCCCCGTCGCCCGATCGGTTCGTTTCTCTTTCTGGGCCCCACAGGAGTCGGCAAGACCGAGATCGCCAAGGCGCTGGCGGAGTTCCTGTTCGATGACGAGAGTGCGATGGTGCGCATTGACATGTCCGAGTACATGGAAAAGCACGCCGTCGCGCGCCTGATCGGAGCACCTCCGGGTTATGTCGGCTACGAAGAGGGCGGCCAGCTCACGGAAGCTGTGCGCCGTCGCCCCTACCGCGTGGTTTTATTGGACGAGATCGAAAAAGCCCATCCCGAGGTCTTCAATGTCCTGCTCCAACTCCTCGACGATGGCCGCCTCACGGATGGCCAGGGGCGCGTGGTGAACTTCAAGAACACGGTCGTGCTGATGACAAGTAACATCGGTGCGGTGCAGATCCAAGAAGCCTCAGCAGCAGGCCGCGACCCCGAGCCGGTCGCTCTGGCGGAAGTGCGCAACTACCTCCGACCCGAGCTGCTCAACCGTATTGATGAGGTGATTGTCTTCCACGCTCTCACGCGCGGCCAGATCAGCCAGATCGTCGAGCTGCTTTTGAAGCGCACGGAAAAAGCCCTCGCCGAGCGCCAGCTCAAGCTCAAGGTCACCGACGCCACCAAAGCGCTTCTTGCGGAAAAAGGCTACGACCCGCTCTACGGAGCGCGGCCTCTCCGACGCACCATTCAGCGCCTGCTCGAAAACCCGCTTAGCTCCGCCATCCTGCGCGGTGAGTTCCAGGAGGGCGACACTGTAAGTGTGGATGTAGATTCCTTGGGGGGATTGGTACTAACCAGAGACTAAAAATCTCCAGTCGAACACAGTGAGCATCCCGTGGACTTGCAGAGATTTTGAGCTTCTGCATCCCCAGGATGCTCTTTATTTGAAGCCGGAGGCGGGATTCGAACCCGCGATGCGCACAAGGCGCAGCAGCTTTGCAGGCTGCCGTCTTGAACCACTCGACCACTCCGGCAAACTCACTTTCCTCCACTTGCAGGCCCGGCCTCGAACCGGGAAATCTCCTGCTTCAAAGGCAGGCATGTTGCCCATTACACCACCTGCAATCATCCCACAGACCGCCGGTTGAAACCGGCGTCTGCAATGGCACTGCGTGCCGCAAAGCCCGTTCCGGGCTCCCGAATTCCAGCCCGGCACGGGCTTCGCGGCGGAACGCCACTGTAAACGCCTAATTTCATTGGGCACTAGATGCCCCCCATGGGATTCGAACCCACACGGACATGGTTCTAAGCCATGCGCCTCTACCAATTGGGCTAAAGGGGCCAATTTTTACTTTTTCCAAGCTCGTGGACCTGGGATCGAACCAAGACTCTTCTGTTTCAGAGACAGAAATGTTACCAATTACACCATCCACGAATACTCTCCCCCGGTTGGAGCGGGGGAGCTAGAGAGCGCTCCGCGCTACAAAGGGCGTGCCGCCCATACGAAGTTTGTATGGCCGGAACGGCCTTCGTAGCTTTAGCTCTCTAGTCCCGCCGTTCTGATCGGCGGGACACCAAACGGAGAGCAGCGGACTCGAACCGCACGCACAGGAAGGCGGAGGACTCGAACCCCCAGCTTTCGCCTGAGCTGTTTTCAAGACAGCCTGTGTGCCTCACACATTCACCTTCCTTTAGCTTGCAAAAAGTGCAAATCTATACCTTTGGCAGGAGTTGAACCCGCAACCGTTGGCTTCGTAGGCCACTGCTCTATCCCATTGAGCTACAAAGGCATTAACTCTCCCGGAGGGGCTCGAACCCTCGACATCCGGTTTAACAGACCGGCGCTCTGCCAACTGAGCTACAGAAGATCAATCAAAGCCCCGGCGGGACTTGAACCCGGCACCAGCGGTTAGAAAGACCGCTGTCCTGACCTTTAGACGACGGGGCCACAAAAGTAAAAGCCCCCTGCGCTTTCTTGCGCCGGGGGCCGTTTCGTCTGGGCTTGGGAGTTTTGAGCTAGCTAGCTCGTTCTCCCTGGCTCGTCCAAACCGACTCCCACAGCGCACAGAGGCGCGAATCTTCACAGTGATTGCGCTGGCAACTTGAGTTGCGCTGGCAATCACGAGAGAGACTCAGATGCAGTTGTCGGTTCTGTAAGATCATGGTGCCTTCTCTATAGCCGAGTCAAAGTAACCTGCTAAAGACTCTTGGGAAGTTTTTTCCTGCGCATTTTCTGGAGAGCCCACAGGGTTCCCAGGGTCGCGACTGCATACGCCGCTTCGTGGATCAGAAGGCTACCGAGCTGTTCCTGACGAAAAGACTCGGGCGTGGGAGAACGGTACACGTAGTAGGCGAGCACAAGCTGGAGACTCCAGCGGATAAGCCAGATTCCCAGGCCATAGAGCACACCGCGTCTGGCTCCACGGGGATGCCACCGAAACGCAAGCCAGGTGGTGAGGGCTGCGGTCAGCGGCGTCACCAGCCCACTCCGGACGTAGATCAGAGGAACAAAGGCGTTCAGTTGGTTGATGAATGGATTGAGAAAAAAGACGCCCTCAGAGACCAGCCCCCCTAGAGCGGTCCAGACCAGCGCAACCTGCCAGTGGGGGGAAAGACGAATCCGGGTCGGGGGGCGCAGAATCCCCTCCTCACCGACCGCGCGAACCGCCCGACGCTGTGCCTCTTCGTCACTGGCCCCCAGCTCCCGCTCGATCGCCACGAGCGTCTCCAGGCGCACCATGATCTGCTCTTTCAGGCTCTGCTGCTCCGAGTCGGGCAGGTGGCCCCACTCCCCGTCGAGCTCGGTGAGAAAACGCTGTGTCAAGGTGCTCATACCACGCGCCTCCGCCGACGCAAGAGCTCGTCGGGAATCTCTTCCAGTGCCCCCGACGTCAAGAAGCTCAGGACAATTCCAAACGTCGTCTGTGCGAAGAGGGGAATCCCTGGGGATACGTTGTGCTGTAGCAAGGAAAGTAGATGCTCTCCCCCGAGTACGGCACTTACCAGTAGCAAGGGACGAAGCGTATTTCCGGGAGCCAGGCGACGCAGGAGCGCACCGGCAACCAGGCAGGTCAGCACATTCACCAGCACCAGACAGAACGCCCAGAGCGATGAGGAACCTAAGGGGAGAGGCCGCAGCATAAAGTCCCGGTAGAACGTGACGCTCAGTGAGAGAAGATAGTGCAGTGGCATGGCGCAGAAGCTCGTGATCCCCAGATAGATAGCCGCCACCCCCAGCGTGTGCCCCCAGCGCCGCTTTGTCGCAGCACGATTGAGCTGCGCGGCAATAACTCCCACTTCCCCAAACTGCGCAATGGCCTGCGCCTCCGCCTCCAAGCGCTCCCGGCCCTGCTCCAGAGACGACTCCGTAAGCCCTTCCAGATGCGCCCGGGCTTCGTCGAGCTGCTCTAGGCGCTCATGAATAGGGAGGGCTCTGAGGCCCTGATTTAGCGTCTCTAAATAGACTTCAAGTGGGCTGTTCATTGAGTTTGCCTCCGACAATCGCACCAAACGCGGCGGCGTACTGTTGCCACGCCGCCACACGCCGCACGCACTCTCCGCGCCCCGTTTCCGTGAGGCGGTAGACCTTGCGAGCGGGTCCGGAGACCGGGTGCTCCCATAAACTCTCGATAAACTCCTCGCTCTCTAGCTGGCGCAGGGCCGGGTAGAGAGTTCCTTCACGCGCCGTCAGCATCCCCTCGCTGCGGGCCTCGATAGCCCGTGCAATGGCGTACCCATGCCGGGGGCCTTCGGCCAGCACGGCGAGGATGAGTGTCGGCAGGTCGTTTTTTGGTAGCTCTCGGCTCATGTTTTATATATACCTCTGATTTCGATGTATACCAATATCAGTTCTAAGTATTTTTTGTGACCGTAACCGTACACTGCTCACCACCGTCTTTTCTGGAGATGACACAGCAACAAAAACAGCGCGAGCGCCCCAAGCAAC
This sequence comes from Armatimonas sp., assembly GCF_043760365.1. Taxonomy (GTDB): domain Bacteria; phylum Armatimonadota; class Armatimonadia; order Armatimonadales; family Armatimonadaceae; genus Armatimonas. The sequence goes on along the minus strand of NZ_JAYUPA010000687.1, from coordinate 4,571 downwards.
GAGAGCTGGCGGCGGGTCTCCTGAACCCACCCCGGCTTAGTTCGTTCCTCACTTCGCCGACCCTCCCTTGATTCAAGGGAGGGTGGATACGAGCGGTGCGAGTAGCCGGGTGGGTTCAAGTTCAGGAAGGATTAGCCGTATCTGCCGTCGAAGGGGAGGGCATGGAATTTAATCGTATTCAAGGGGCCAACAACCGGATTGTGTTGGGACTGATCGGCTGCGGCGGCATGGGCGCGGCCAACATGCGCAATTTAATGGACAAGCAGGGTGTCGAAGTTGCGGCGCTCTGTGATGTGGACACGGGGCGCATGGGCGGCGATATCGCGGAGGTGGAGAAGAAGTACGGGCGCAAACCGGAGATCTTCCGCGACTACCGCAAGATGCTGGAGCGCAAGGACATTGACGCGATTATTGTCGGAACGCCGGATCATTGGCACGCGCTGAATCTGATCCACACCGTAGAATCCGGCAAGGACGCCTACTGTGAGAAGCCGATCTCCCATAACTTGGTCGAGGCGCGGACCATGGCAAAGGCGGTGGCCTACCACAAGAAGATCGTCCAAGTGGGGACGTGGCAGCGCAGCGGGAAAGAGTTCACCGATGCGATCTCTTTCGTGCGCAATAACAAGCTGGGCAGCAAGATCGTCCTCGTGCGTGCGTGGCGCACCGATGGCTCGAAAGTGGGCAATGAGAAGCCGTCGGCACCGCCTGCGAGCCTCGACTACGATAGGTGGATTGGCCCGGCGGCGATGGTGCCCTATGCGGGAAATCATGTGCACGGCAACTGGCGCTGGTTTCTCAACACCGGCACCGGCATGACCGGCGACTGGGGCGTCCACATGCTGGATATTGCGCTTCTGGGGATGAGCGCGACCAACCAGGACCTCGTGATGCCCGTCTCGGTGAGCGCGGTCGGCGGTAAGTTGGCCTACCCTACCGACGACCGCACGGCTCCTGATACCATCGAGGCGATCTTCAAGTTCAAGAACCCAGACTTCGTGATGCAGTGGTCCACGGGCCGCGACTACCCCGACAAGCCAGACTGCGGCGTCGAGTTCGTCAGCGCCGACGGCAAGTTTGTCCGAGTCTGGCGCGGCGGCTGGAGTGTCCATGCCCCGGGCGGCGAGCTCATCCCCAAAGAGGGCTCACCTGCGGTCGGCGACCACTGGCAAAACTGGCTCGATGGCGTCCGCACCCGCACCCAGACCCGCTCCAGCCTCGCGTCCATGGCCCAGACCACCGCTGTCTGTCATCTTGCCAATATCGCCTATCTCTGCGGCGAGACGGTGCACTTCGACAAGGCGACAATGGATCTAGTCGGTAAGACGGGCCGCGACACCACGTCCTACTGGCGCGAGTACCGCAAGCCCTGGAAGCTCCCGGTGTATAAGTAGCGGATCGTATGCAAACCCAACAGAAACCAAAACCTCGTGGTGGCAGGCTTCAGCGGCTGGCTCGGATGGATCACTGCATCTGTTGGCCTTGGCTCAGAAGATCCCCGTGAATCTTTAAGCGAGGACTCTCTCTATGGCGGTGTCCTACTCCTAGTTGCCCTGGGAGCCGGGCTGACAAGTCTGCTTTTACTCCTGCGCCAATCGCGACTTGCGGGGTGGTTTCAATGGATTGTGGCTCTGGGGATTTGCCTCTTTACCGCCATTCATTTCATCTACGACAGGCAACTTAACTCGCTCCAAGTCAATGTGTTGGTCTTTGTCGTCGCACTGGCTCTACTATTACTCTTCCTCGTTTCTGGAAGGTTTCTGCGGACAGTGGACAATGAGACGTAGAGCAATCGTGATGGCCCGGAGGGCCTTTGTGTCCGAGGGACGAGGACAATAAGACGCCCCGGTTCATCGGGACGGCGCTAAATTTGACAGCGCCTCTATATCTTGATAGAATGTCCCTTGCGCCCGTGGCCCGGCCCCGTTCTTCGGCGGCCGGGCTTTGTGCTGTTTTTAGAAAAGACAACTATGTTTGAGGCTCTCGCAGAAAAACTTCAGAACGCCTTCGCCAAACTACGGGGGAACCAAAAACTCACGGAGGCGGATGTTGACGCCGCGCTCCGCGAGGTGCGTATGGCCCTGCTTGAGGCGGATGTCAACTTCAAAGTCGTCAAGAACTTCGTCGCACGGGTCAAAGAGCGCGCACTGGGTGAGGGTATCCTAGAGGGTTTACAGCCCGCGCAAATGGTCATCAAGTTTGTTCACGAGGAGATGATCGCCACCCTCTCCGGCACCGATGCCGAGGGCAAGCCGCTCACCGAAGCGATTCCTCTGACGATGGCCAGTAAGCCCCCCACGGTCTTGATGCTCTGTGGCCTTCAGGGCGCGGGCAAGACGACTCTGGCGGGAAAGCTCGGGGCGCACCTGAGGAAGCTGGGTCGGCAGCCTCTGTTAGTGGCATGTGATCTCCAGCGCCCGGCTGCCGTCAAGCAGCTTGAGATTGTGGGCGAGCAGGTAAAAGTGCCTGTTTTCTCCCAGACAGCGGGCAAAACTCCGGTGCAAGTGGCTGTCGAGGCGGTAGAATACGCCAAACAGAACCGCCTGGATGTGGTAATTCTTGACACTGCCGGACGGCTCCACGTGGACGAAACGCTCATGGAGGAGCTCAAGTCCCTCAAGGCCCAGACCAAGCCCGATGAAATTCTTTTAGTTCTCGACGCCATGACGGGTCAGGACGCGGTTAATGTCGCCACGCAGTTCAACGATCTATTAGAAGTGGGCGGGTTTGTTCTTACCAAAGTGGACGGCGATGCACGAGGCGGAGCCGCAATCTCGGTGCGCGCTGTAGTGGGCAAGCCCATCAAGCTGGTCGGAATCGGGGAGAAGCTCGATGCTCTGGAGGTCTTTCACCCCGAGCGCATGGCCAGCCGCATTCTAGGGATGGGCGATGTGCTGACCCTAATCGAGAAGGCCGAAGCTGCCGTTGACGAGAAGCAAGCCGCCGCGATGGAGAAGAAGCTCAAGGGCGGCAAGTTCGACTTTGAGGACTTCCTTTCCATGCAGCAGCAGATGAAGCGCCTCGGGCCACTGGAGCAGCTCTTCAAGCTCCTGCCCGGTGTGGGTGCGCAGCTCAAGGATGTTGACTGGTCGGTGCCTGAAAAAGAGATGGCGAAGGTGGAAGCGATTATTCGCTCCATGACCGCCAAGGAGCGCCGCAGTCCGGAGCTTATCAATGGGGCGCGGCGCAAGCGGATCGCTGCCGGAGCCGGTGTGAGTGTCCAGGAGATCAATCAGCTCCTGAATCAGTTCGAGCAGATGCGGCGCATGATGCGCGCCATGTCTAGCGGAAAAGGAATGCCCGGGATGCCAGGAATGCCGCCTATGCCGGGAATGCGGGGGATGTCAGGCATGCCTGCGGGCAACCCCAAAAAGAAAAAAGACGGTGGCTCGGGCGGCGGAGGCCGCTTTAAGCTACCGTTTCGGTAAAATACCTAAGGAACAATTATCTACAATGGTCAAGATTCGTCTGCGCCGCGATGGCGCCAAAAAGAAACCGTTTTATCACGTCGTCGCCGCTGATGTGCGGCGCGCCCGTGATGGACGCTACATCGAGCAGCTCGGGTACTATAACCCCATGGTTGCCGCGGATGTGGAGCCCATCATGGAACTCAAGGAGGAGCGACTGCGCTATTGGCTTAGCGTGGGAGCACTGCCGACCGAAAAAGTGGCAGCAATCCTCCGCAAACAGGGGATCCTACCCTCCGCTTAGAGAGGGACGACCCAAATCCGCCGGAAAGTAGGATAAAAGTAGAATACGTGAAAAGTACAGTCGAATATTTGGTGAAGGCATTGGTAGACTCTCCGGATGATGTCCAAGTGGACGAGATTCCGGGTGAAGAAGCCACCACCTACGAAGTGCGCGTTGCCGCAGATGACCTGGGTAAGGTCATCGGAAAGCAGGGGCGGATAGCCAACGCTCTGCGTACTATCGTCAAGGCGATTGCCATGAAGGACAAGCGCAAAGTCTACGTCGAAATCGTAGCCTGAGCGCACCGAACACGAGAGGGGCTGTGATGGAAAGCGACAAACCCGTTTTGATCGGAGAAGTCACTGCCCCCTTCGGCATGAAGGGGGAGGTTAAACTCCGCCCGTATCTGGATGACCCAAAGGCACTGGTGGGCAAGACATTCTTGCTCAACGGCCACCCGAGCCGCGTCCAGAGTGTCCGTATTCACCAGGGAATTCCGCTGGTTCTCTTCGAGGGCACCGACCGTAGCGCCGCTGAGACGCTCCACGGCACCCAGCTGTTTCTACTCAAGTCCGAGCTCCCCGTGCTTCCTGAGGGCGCGTACTACGACTGGCAGCTCAAGGGCCTCACGGTCGTGACGGAATCAGGTAAAGACCTAGGCACGCTGGAGACGATCCTGTACAACCCGGCGGCAAACGATGTGTATGAGACCAGCCTGGCGCTGATCCCTGCCCACGCCCAGTTTGTTCTCTCCGTGGATCTGGAAGTGGGCCGAATGACTGTCTGCGACGATCCTGGCCTCTTAAAGTAAGCGATGCGGGTCGAGAATAAGTGATGCGGGTCGAGATAGTGACGCTCTTTCCGGAGCTGATTGAACAGGC
>NZ_JAYUPA010000686.1:0-3827 GCF_043760365.1 Armatimonas sp. | reverse complement strand
GGAAGCGTGTGCGTGATGAGGCAAGAGAGATCCAGCGTGCCTTCGGTGATTTTTGCAACGGCGTACTCGGCGGCGGTGCGGGAGTGGCCGGGATAGCCTGCGAGAGTGAGCTTGCTGTAGTGGCGAACCTCAAACGTATAAGGCTCGCGCTGGACACCAAAGAGCGCAAGGATGCCGTGCGTACGATCCATCAAGAACTCCACGCTTGCCTTCGCCCCCACGCAATCAAGCGCAACTTCGACAGGCGCGGGCGGCGGTGTCATCTGCTCGCGCGGGTCAAGGGCGGTGTCCACGATACCGCGCTCTAGGGCATAGGTGCGGCGTGCCGCGCTCAAGTCCCAGGCGATAATTTCTTTTGCGCCCTCCGCCCTCGCAAGCTGCGCGGCGATGAGACCGGCGGGGCCGAGGCCACTGATGCCAAAACGGGTGCAGGGGAAGGCGTTTAGCTGACGCAGGCGCAGAAAGCTGGCGCTCACGCACATCGCCAGCTCGACGGGCGCGGTGGCGGCGGGGGGGAGGTGCGCCGGGACACGGATCAGGTGCTCGACCGGGCGGATGACTTGCTCAGCGTAGCAGCCGGGGACACTATGCCCCGCATCGCGCCAGACACTCACGCGCTCGCCCAGAGTAAGACCCACCGTGTCGGGGCCAAGGGCATCAACAATGCCCGTGGCCTCGTGGCCAGGCTGGCCGGGAGTGTAGGGGTAGTGAAACTGGTGCCCCACAAACATCGGCTCGTTGTGGCGCAGGTGTAGGTCCCACTGCGGACACGTGGCGACGCCCAAAATGCGCAGCCTTGCCTCGCCGGGGCCGGGCTCCGGGAGAGGAGTCTCCGTAATCGTAAACACCGAGCCGGGGCCAGTAGCTTGTAGAATTTTCATACTCTGGTAATACCCTGACTACTGCCCCGTGCGCTTGCGACGTATCCGTGGACGCGGTGCCACTGGGGGGTCTTGACTGAGCTGGTTCTCTTTGCTCGACTCCGAGACAGCCAGCTCCTCGGTGGGCACGTAGTACTTGCCATAGTAGTGGCCATGCGGCATCGGAACGCGATTGAGCACCGTACCCAGCACCTGCGCCTGGCAGCGTCCCAGTAAGGTCATCGTTCGCTGGACAAGAGCCTTCTTTGTCTCCCCTGCACCGATCACCAATAGCACACCATCCGTCGCATGGGCAAAGGTGCACGTATCAGAAACGGCCAAGACCGGCGCGGAGTCTATCAGAACAATGTCACTCCGCTGCTTCAGCTCCTCCAGTAGCCTCTCCATCGCCTCGGAGCCGAGAAGCTCGGTGGGCGTCGGCGGGGGCGAACCCGCCGTGATGAGGGAGACTCCGGCAACACTTGTGGGGCGCAAGACCTGCTCCAAAGAGTGAGTTCCTGCCAAGACGTCACTCAGCCCCGGGGAGGCATTCATCGCAAAGAGCTTATGCTGCATCGGTCGCCGCAAGTCCGCGTCGATCAGGATCACGCGCTTCTTCTCCATCGCCATCGCCATGGCCAGATTTGCCACAGCCGTAGACTTACCTTCAGCGGGGACAGAAGAGGCGACCACGAGCGTCCGCAGAGGCGTGTCCTTGCGGAATCTCAGAAGCGTACGCAGCGACCGGTACGACTCCGTCAAGACTGAGAACGTGCTGACGTCGCGCAGCAGGCGCAACCCAGGCTCCGAAATCAGCGGGATCAGCCCCAGCACGGGCACCCCCAGCACGCGCTCCGTCTCTTCAAAGTCAGCGAAAATCTCTGAGTTGTCCATAGTTGTCTTCACAACCTCCTTTACCACCACGGGTGGGGTTTCTTTGCGTTGCGCTACTTCCTTGCCACCAAGCTGTAGCCGCAGGTGCCGCAACGCCTCATGCACCTGGTACTTCACGGTTCCGACGGGAATATCGAGCATCTGCGCCGCCTCGGCGCAGGTAAACCCATCCGCCTTCACCAGCAGAAAGGCAGCACGCTGCGCATCGGAGAGGGTGTCTAAGGCGGCCCTCAGCTCCAGACGGGTATGCAACTGAGAGGATGGGTCTGGGGTCACCACAGATCCCTCCTGCGTCTCATCCCAGCCGACCAGCTCAGGCCGCGAAGTGTCCCGTAGCTGCCCCCAGCGATAGAGGGCGATTTTATAGAGATAGGTCGTGAGGGAAGACCTTCCTTCGAAGCGGTGCAGGCTCCGATAGGCCGCGACAAACACATCCTGTTTCAGGTCTTCGGCATCGGCGGGTTTCCCACTAAGGCGCAGCCCGAACAGGTAGAGACGCGGCCCGTACACTTCGTACAGATCGTCGAATGCTCCCGGCTCGCCCCGGCGAAACCGCTCCAATCGCTCGCGCTCCTGTTTGTCCTTGCTCATGTACGGGCTTTCACTTATACAGTGTGCTACGGTGCTCAAACGGTTGGGTTGATCCGAAAAAATAACAAATCAGATGAATCTACCAGTCCAACAAGATCCCCAGTGACGGCTCGCGGCGGTGGAGAAAGAGATCGAACGCCTCGGCGGCGTCGGCAACGGGGAAGCGGTGCGTGATGAGTGGCAGTGTGGTGAGCTTGCCCTGCGCGACCCAGTCTACTGTCGCATCCATGCGGGGCGTCGTCCAGCCTGAGGGCGTGTGAACCGTGATTTCCTGGTTGCGCAGGCGCTGTAGGTCAATCTTACCGTCATGGCCGTAGAACCCAGCGGAGACAAAGTGGGCGTCGCGACGGAGCTTGGGCAGTAGGGCGTAGACGGTCTCTAAGTCACCTACCGTATCCACCATAATACTCTGGCCTTTGGCAAGGCTCTCATGCTCCGTTGTGCCGATGCCACGCGTGAATTTTTCTAAGCGCTCCGGGTGTCGCCCCAGTAGTGTGACCACTGCGCCGCGCTCCGCCAGAGTCTGCGCGGCCCACTGGCCCACTAAGCCATCCCCGATCACTATCGCACCGTCGCCGGGCGCGAGACTCGGGCGGATGCCGCAGTTGTAGCCCACTTGGGTTAGCACGAGGCCCGAAAATGCCTCGATAGGAAGTGGGCCATCCGGGAGTTTCCAGAGCTGCGAGGCGGACGTAATCGCGGGCGAGACATGGCCACCGTGGCTAAAAAAGAGCCCGTCGGTGCGCGAGACGCTCGCAAAAACACGCTCCCCAATGGCGAAGTTTTTAACATTCTCCCCGACCCAGGTGACCACACCCACTTTTTGATAGCCCGTCACGAGAGGAAACGGCGACGGATCATCCGGCGCGAGCGGTGTGTCCCCAGCGAGGCGCTCCCCTCGAATAAACGAGCCCTCGGTGCCGGGGCTGATCCAGGAGTGCGTGACTCGCACTACCACTTCCTCCGGGCCAGGCTCCACAAGTGTCAGCTCTTGCACTTCAACCACCCAAGGCTTTGTCGCAACGACCGCGTTGACTTTCATGAAGCAATTTTACAGGAGAAGAGGGGGGAAGAACCAAAAGAAAAGGCGGAGAGGACAGGATTCGAACCCGCACACCCGTTCAGGGGTGAGACCGCTTTCAAGGCGGTGGCGATACCATTCCGCTCACCTCTCCGCGCCGATGCTATTTTATCATGCGAATCGCCCCCATAAACGGGGGCGTCTTATTGACGGCTTCGCCGACACAAAGGCCCTCCGGGCCATAAGAATCTCCCATGGGCGGTACGTCCTTCGTGTCCGAAGTATGAGGACAAAAAGACCGGGTGCCCTCTGGGCGCGTGAATGGGGGCGATAAATCAAGGCGAGACATTTCTGATCGCTTCGTACAAGAGCATTCCCGCCGCAACCGTCACATTGTAGGAGTCCGCACCGGTGCTCGGCGCCATGGGGAGGCGCACAACGGTGTCACTGGCGCTTGCCAC
>NZ_JAYUPA010000685.1:0-3829 GCF_043760365.1 Armatimonas sp. | reverse complement strand
TGCTAGGCGGTGCCTTCACGATCACTATCGAGTCCTGGCAGGTGCCCGATCTGCCAGCCTGCATTGTTTAGGAAGTCCGCGACAGCCGTTCCGGGGGGAACCAGCGTATCCACGGCATCTAAAAAACTTGGGGGAAGAGCGAGCGAGACAGCAGGCAGCAGGCTTGTGAGCTGCTCCAGAGTGCGCGGCCCCAAGATCGGCGCGGTCACTAACGGGTTTGACAGAGTCCAGGCCACTGCGGCGACGGCAGGATCGAAACCGTGCTCGGTGGCCAGAGCCACAAATGCCGCCGCGACTTCCGAGGCATTTCGGTTGGTGCGCTGCCGCCACATCGCATTGCGGGCGATCCGAGAGCCCTCGGGCAAGGTGCTCGGTGAGACCGAACCGTACTTGCCCGTGAGCTGCCCACCTGCTAGCGGCGACCAGACAATCAGCCCCCAGCCTGCCTGCTTCAGAAACCCCGCCCGGTCGTTCTCGATGCGGCGATCCAGGATATTGTAGGGTGCTTGCTCACAGACAGGGGCGATCCGGTGGTGAGCATCCGCACGCCACTGCGCCTCGGACATCTGCCAGCTTGCAAACGTGCTCGTGCCCCAGTAGCGGATCTTGCCCTCTTTGATCAAGGTGTCCAGTGTTTCGATAGTCTCGTCGAGTGGCACTGTTGGGTCGTAACGGTGGAGCTGGTAGAGATCAATCCAGTCGGTCTGCAAGCGGCGCAGGCTCGCTTCTACTGACAAACGAAGATGCCGCCGCGAGAGGCCACGGTCATTGGCACCTGGCCCCATCGCGCCATTGACTTTTGTCGCCAGCACGACTTGCTCCCGGAAGCCAAACTGTGCAAAGGTTTTACCAAGAATCTCCTCGCTGCGCCCCGCACCGTAGACATCAGCAGTGTCCCAGAACGTCACGCCGGACTCGTAGGCGGTTTTGAGGATCGTGAGCGAGTCTTCCTCGCTCGTGGACTCGCCAAAGTTCATGCAGCCCAGGCACAGGTTGCTCACCTTCAGCCCAGAGTGGCCTAGCGCGACGTTCACCGGCATTACGGTGCCTCGTCCGCTTTGTCATCTTTGTCATCAGGTGATTCGGAGGGAACGTAATACTTGCCGTAGACTTTACGATCGGGCATCCCAACCCGGTTGAACACGGCTCCTAGAACGGTGGCCCTTGCACGCGCGAGAAGCGACATGGTCTTCTGCACATTGATTTTTTTTGTTTCTCCCTGCCCAACAACCACAAGAACCCCCTTCGCTAGGGACGCGACCAGCATGCCATCGGCGACAACAAGCAGGGGGGAGGTGTCCAGCAGGACGATATCACAGCGCTTCTCCAGCTCCGCCACAAGGTGCTCCATGGCCAGCAAGCCTAGAAGCTCGGTCGGGTTTGTGGGGTTCGTGCCTGCGGGAATCACCGAAACATTGTCAACGCCACTGGGACGCAGCACATCGCTAATCTCATGGGTGCCCACGAGAACATCCACCAGCCCTGGTGAGGCATCCCGCTTGAAGAGCTTATGCTGTGTCGGTCGGCGAAGATCTCCGTCCACCACGATCACGCGCTTCCCCTCCATCGCCAGTGCCATCGCCAGATTGGCAAGTGCTGTGGATTTCCCCTCCGCCGGAACTGCCGAGACTATCGCCAGCGAGCGCAGCGGCTGCTCCGCGACAAAGCGGAGATTGGTACGAAGGCTTCGGAAAGACTCCACCAGCGGTGAGAAAGTGCTTACATCCCGAATCAAGCGAAGACTTTCCTCGTCAATTGTCGGGATATAGCCCAGAGCAGGGATACCTAAAAGGCTCTCGGCATCCTCCGGTACAAGAAACGTATCAGAATTATCGGTCAACATCATTTCCTCAGTTCTTCTCTAGCAATACGTCGTGACAGCGTTTTAGCTCTACATTCCCTTGGTGAAGCTCTCGGCTTCTTTCAGGTAGGTATCAAAAGGGTTCTTAAGATCGAGGTGCCGGTTCTTGGCCAGATAGACCAGATCCCAGTCAATAACATAGTCCTTGGACTTTTTATCGAGCAGCTTCTTGATGATCTCGGCGCGGGCGGCGGCGCGGGTGTTCTGGGGCGACGCCACCGTGGCCGTGGCGATCTCGGCATCTGTCACCAAGCGCTCCATCTCGCCCAGCTCCTCTAAGCCGTAGAATAGCCCCTGACTGCGGTTGGTATTGTGGTACTCGATATCCAAGCTCTGCATCACATCGTCCTGCCAGCCGACACCCTCAGATTTCATGAACTCCGTGTACATCTTGTGTTTAGCGACCCAGTCCAGCTTGTTGGCAAGGGTCAGCGGATTGGTTTCGAGCGCATCGAGCGTCGCTTCCCACTCGCGCAGCACCCAGTCAGTTTGCGTGTCCACACCCGAAAGGCGCTTCTTGCCCGCTTCAAGGTAGATGCGCTGGAGATCGACGGCCTTGATCGTGCCGCCGCTCTTGCGCTTGACCAGCCACTTCCAGCTCGGGTCGCGGCTGACGGAGCGCAGAGTCTCCAGCGGGTCGCGGATCTCCACTTCCGTGCCCAGTAAGCCGTCTTCCACCAGCGAGAGCACTACACACGTCGTGCCGACCTTGAGCGCCGTGGCGTAGTCGGACATATTCCCCTCGCCGTAGAGAATGTGCAGGCGGTGCAAGTTCGAGAAGTTGTAGTAGCTGTCCCACTTCGGGTTGATAATCGCCCGGTTGAAGCGCACACGGCTACTAATCGTCTTAACAATATGATCGGCGCGTTGGGAGAGCTGGAAGTCGACCGTCGGGTCAATCTCAACCCCATAGAAGTTACTCACCCACTGGTAGTCCACGTCATAGTCGGAGATCGTCATCACCGAGTTCTTCATGGACGAGAAGTTCAGCCGATGCCCCCCCACACGCCCGACACCCGCAAAGATCTGGCGTGTCACTAAGAACGGCAGAAGATAGTTAAAGCTCGCTCGGAAGAAGTCCTCGTCGTGCATCTCAACTAAGTAGTTCTCATGACAGCCAAATGTATGGCCGCCAAAGTGATCCACGGAGTTGTTGTGAAACGACGCCGTCTCTGCGAGCCCCAGATCGTTTAAGAGGCTCTGAACAATCCACTGCCCGGCTTTGTTATAGCGACAGACATCAAAAATATCCGTGCACTCCGGCGTGGCATACTCCTCATGATCCCCGACAGCATCAATATAGAGCCGCCCGCCATTGAGAAGAAACCCGCCGCTACGGGCGGGTTCAAACGAGTAGTCACGGGCATGGAGGTCAATGAGCCCCCAGTGCTTCTGATAAAAACAGTGGTTCTTGACCGCTTCGACAACCTGCTCAGGCGATCCGGCGGCATCATCGCGCACCATACACCCGAACTCAGTCTCGATCCCAAAGATACGTCGCTCCATGGGTTGATTGTATCCGATTTCCAAACCATTCTGCGCCGCCGTCGCAGGGCAACTCCTCCAAGTTAACTAGCCTAGACTTCGATCGTAAACCCGACAGAAAAACTCGATGCTTTCTAGTTACCATAGCAGGGTTTCCGAGCTGTTCAGAATTACAATTATGTAAGCTCTAGGAGTTCTGTGTAGATGCGATGAATCTGCTGCTGTGTCGCACTTAACTTGACGATATGTGCTCTAGCAGCTGCACCCAATGCCTCTCTATGGTTCTTATTTTCTATCAATTTCCTAAGGGCACTCGCAAGCGCGGGAGCATCCCGAACGGGCGTGAGGACTCCAACTTCAGGGGGCACGACTTCGCTAGCGGATCCTATATCCGTTGTCACAACAGGTAGCCCTGCGGAGAACGCCTCTGTAAAACTCAGGCTAAATCCTTCGGAACCCGTATTTGCCTGGCAGTAAATATCT
>NZ_JAYUPA010000684.1:0-3829 GCF_043760365.1 Armatimonas sp. | reverse complement strand
TGGCCAGCACGGCTGTGGCCACCAAGCCCGCCACCAGCCCGAGCCTCTACCGGAACACGGCAGGCAATGTCCTGGTCAATGGCAACCAGATCCTCTGGGGCACTCAGGTGATCTGGGGGGTCAATGGGGTGAATAATCTCCAGGTGATCTGGGGAAATCAGGTGCTCTGGGGCACGCAAGTGCTCTGGGGAAGCCAGGTGCTCTGGGGCTCGACTACCTGGACGGATCAAGTGATCTGGGGCAGCGGCTCTGGCAATGTGGACCTGACCAGCAAGGCCATCTACGGCGAGAACTAGAGCGACTCGAACTTTCAACAAGCATACCTGGGGAGAGCAGCGCTCTCTCCAGGTTTTTTGCTGGATGCCTTCCCCATTGTTTTACTGGCTCTACTTCCCCTAGTCCCCAGCCGATACTACTTATGGTGTTAAAAAGAAATGCGCGACCTTCCTAAGCTTGCCCAGCGTGTCTTGTGGGTGAATTTTGTTTTAGGGGGAATGATCGCAATTTATGCAATCGTTCGTAATACACTCACGCCTGTTCATTTTGATCTCGAACTTCTCATGTACGTGCTTCTCGCGGTTCTTGCGGGGAGCCGTAAAGTGAACTTGATGCGCCAGCGCTATAAGACCACCGCCGATGTGGGGTCTATGTCGCTTGCCTATGTATTAACCCTTGCTGCGACTCTGCGCTTTGGCCCGCAGTTTTCCGTCTTTATCGGGGCGTTCGCGGCGCTTTCCGCGTGCCTGTACCCCAAGCGCCAGCCACTGCACCAGATTCTGTTCAATGTGTTTGTGAACACGATCTCCACCTGGGCGAGTGGACATGTTTTCCTGATTCTCAATGGCGGGCTCGCGATCCGAAGCATCGAGGCTATCGGAGCGATCACGGCGGCGAGCTTTACTTTCTTCTTTGTCAATACCGGCTTTGTTGCCCTCATTCTGGCAGCGGTTCTTCAGAAGAAGGCTCTGGAAATCTGGAAAGAAAAGTTTTTATGGACTGCCCCCAGCTACTTTGTCGGAGCACTGATTGCAGCTCTCGCAGGGGTGCTGGAGCAAAGATACTTACTGATCTTGCTGCTCTGTGGTATTCCGGTGGCGTACTTCACCTATAAATCCTACCAGGTCTACGCCTCCCAAGCGGAGCAGATGGAGCGTGGCAAGGAGGAGCTGGCCGATCTCTATCTGGCGACTATTAAGAGCCTCGCGCTGGCTATTGATGCCAAGGATGCCTACACCCACCAGCACATTCTGCGGGTTCAGCACTACGCGGTGGCGGTGGCAAAGCAGCTTGGCCTAGTGGGAGTGGAGCTGGAGGGAGTCAATACGGGCGCACTGCTGCACGATATTGGCAAGCTGGGCGTCCCCGAGTACGTTCTGCTAAAGCCCGGAAAGCTGACCCCTGAAGAGTTTGCCAAGGTGAAAGAGCACCCCCGGATCGGTGCGGACATTCTTGCGGACATTCCTTTCCCCTGGCCGGTGCTTCCGGGCGTGAAGTACCACCACGAGAAGTGGGATGGAACGGGCTATCCAGACGGCCTCAAGGGCGAAGCGATTCCGCTCCAAGCACGCATCCTTGCTGTCGCGGATGTCTACGATGCCGTGACTTCTAACCGCTCCTACCGCGCCGCTTGGGAGCACTCCCGTGCCGTGGAGATGATCCGCAAAGACTCAGGAACCCACTTCGATCCGGTAATTGCCGAGGCATTTCTGGCCGTGATTGACTCCGTGGTGGAGGAAATGGCGACACGTGGCGAGGGGCCGCTGGCTCCCAAGAAGAAGGAAACACCCGAAGTGACCACCAAGACCCAGCGCGCTGTTCGAGATATTCAGCGCTCGTCGTCGGAGCTGTGGGCACTCTATGAGGTCGCCCAGACACTCTCATCGAGCATTGGTCTTGATGAGACCTTGGACATTCTGGCGCGCAAGCTGGAGGCCATTATTCCCAATGTCGCCTGTGTCTTCTTAATGCGCGATGAGGTCAGTGGGTGCTTAGAAGTGCGCGCCGCCGTCGGTCTGAACCGCGAGTTCTTCCTGGAGTCGCGGACGGGCTCGCCGGAGAGCCGCTCCGAGAAAACAGCGAGAACCGGAGTGGCGTTTCGAGGGGAGTACGACAGCGATGATGTTCTGGTGCAGACCTCCCCTGGTTTCCCGTGGACACCTCTCTGCTCCATGATGGTCATTCCGATTATTCACCAGTCGCAGCCGCTGGGGACGATCAATTTGTACCATCCCGATGAAAGTGCCTTTACGGGCCATGACCAGCACCTGCTGGAGACGATCGCGGAGCGCGCCGCGCTGGCTCTCTACAATGGCCTTCTCTTTGAGCGCACCCGTAATCACGCGCACACCGATACCCTAACGGGGCTCTACAACATTCGCTTTATCACCCAGACGGTGGAGGAACTCTGCGAAAGAGCGCAGCCCGACGACACTTTCAACCTGATCTGTCTGGACTTGGACAGCTTCAAGCCGATCAATGATCTCTATGGGCACCAGGAGGGGGATCGTGTTCTGCGTGACCTGGCGGAGCTCTTTCTCTCGCTCGTGCGCGAGTCGGATACGGTGGCACGCTACGGGGGCGATGAGTTCCTGATTGTGCAGCAGGGGGGCACGCCTGAGGCGGCGGAGCGGCTGGCACGGCGCATCCGTGAGGCGGTGCAGGGCTACCAGACTTGTCTTATTCACCCCCGGCTGGGGCATCTGCGGCTGGGGGCCAGTGTTGGTGTGGGCTGCTTTCCCCGGGATGGTGCGGACTGGGCAGCGCTGCTCTCGGTGGCTGACCAGAACATGTACCAGGACAAGGCGGAGCGCAAGCTCGGTCGGCTGATTGATACAGATCACCCTCAACCGCAGGCTAAAGCTGCCTAGCGGCCATCTCCCCCGGCCTCGTAAAACTCAGCCACCCCCTCCGGCTTCGCGAAGGGGGGCGTTGGGGGGCGCTACAGCTTGGGCAGGTTCTTGAGGAGCGCGTGCCCGGCGGGAAGCTTGCCCTTAACCGTGGGCGAGTAGAGCTTGAGGGCGGCGCGTGCCGTGGCATGGAGCGCATCGCGCTGGCCCCGTAGCTCTTTGAGGCTCTGTGCATTGCTCGCCACTTCGTCCACGGCGGCGGTAAGGGCACCCAGCGCGGCCACAAACTCCCCGTGGGTCTTCTGCACAATCGCCCCGGCTTGATCCATCGGGATGGTGAGCGGCAGGGTCGCCGCAGGGACAGCGGCTTGTGGCAGGGCATTGACCCGCGCCCAGGTGTCGGCCAGATCGCGCACCGCAGGGAGGTACTTGGCCGGGTTGGTGGTGACCGCCGGAATGTCCGGGAGCGCCCCGATAGCGTCGGTATTGCCCGCCAGTCCCTTGAGGCTCGTCCGTGCTTGCTTCGCCATCGTGTGAACGGGCTTTTGCACGCGCTGACGGGTGCTCTGAAGGATCTGCTGGCCATTGAAGGACGTGAGTACCGTGGCGGTAGCGGCTTCGATACGCTCTAAAAGATCGGTCAATCCGTCGTGGGTCATTTCATTAGTGAGTACCAGCGCGGTTTGTGTCGTGTTTTCAACAGAGTTCCAGTGTGAAAGAAACAGCTTGATCGTTGGGACGTAGTCCACTAAGGTTCCAGTAGGCATCGTACAGACTCCAGTGCAAGTAAGATGAAGCAGGGTATCACATAAGTAAGGCAGGGCACAAAAAATATTGCTCAGGAGAGCCTTTTTCATGAATCGCTTCGCCGCCGGTTGGAAACTGGCGTCTGCAATGGCGTTCCGCCGCAAAGCCCGTTCCGGGCTGGGGATTCGGTAGCCCGGAACGGGCTTTGCAGCCGAAGGCTACTGATGACGCCCAAT
>NZ_JAYUPA010000683.1:0-3846 GCF_043760365.1 Armatimonas sp. | reverse complement strand
AGCACAACCAGGTGGCGTCGGCCCACTCTCGCCGCCCCAGGTTCCCTCACAGGTCTACCGGGATCCGTTTAAGCCTCTGCGGAATGCGACACCCTTTCCCCGTGAGAGCGCAACGTATTCGTCGGAACCCCGTGTGGGTCGTCCTTCAGGAAGTCCTATCTTGCCGAACCCTCGCGACGTAAACCCTGGTTCGAGTCTGAGTCACCCTGGTTCGAGTCTGAGTCAAGGAGGGAGTGTTCAGCCCATGCCCGTGCCGGAAAACGGTGGCTTTCCCCGGCGGAATGGGGGGGGCTTGCCTCCTCTGGGCGGTGTGCAGGGAAATCCCGATCCTATTCCTGCGGGGCCTCCCCCTGCCAATCCTAATCCTAGTATCCCGGCATCCAATCCGGGGAACACCGGTGAGCCACCTGCGGAAAACTCTGGCTATATCCGTGTCCGTGAGCACACTGCACCCCCAGGCGGCGGTGGGCGAACCTCCACGCGGGACGGCGATACGGTAGTGCGTGGCAGTGATCCTTTGCTCCGGGCACAAACCTTGCAGGTTTCAGGGAAGTACCGAGAGGCGCTCACCTCGTTCCGTGAGGCACTCTCCGCAGGAGCTGCTGTGGGCGAAGTGCAGCAAGGCATTGCGCTCTGCCATCAGCGGCTTGGGGAGAAAGCACCCGCTCGGGCGGCGTACCAGCAGGCAATTTCTGCCTTTGAAGCACAGGTACAAGCAGGGCGGAGCGTGGATCAGGCAAGCCGTGGGGTCGCAGCATGCCGTGCCGCTCTGGATGTATTAGGCAATTTATGAAACGACGTTTGTTTTTACTGGGTAGCTTAGGGTTTGCCACGCTGCCCGTTGCTGCTGTGCAGCCGCGCCCACTGATCTTGATCTTTCCAACGTCGTTAGGACGACTTTCTGTGGTGACCCAGGAAAAAGCTGGCCCCGATGGGCTTCTTGATGGGGATCGGATCAACTTGGCGGCTCTCGCGGTGCGAAATCAGCTTGAGGAAGAAAAAGTTGTTGTTACTCTTCTCTACGATAGCAACGATACCTACTTTAAAAAAGCTCTGGAGAGTGCAAAAATAAAGCTGGTTCCTGGCACTGAACCGGATGAAGCGATTCGGCTTAAGATTGGGGCGCAGGTCGGGGCACACTACATACTGACGGTCTTCTCGCGCCTCTCCGTGGATCAACCACAGACGGCTAAACCTGTGAAAGTTCCCGAGCTTACCGGAAAAGAAAAGAAAATTGCCGAGACGCAGGGACAAAAGCCGCTGGAACAGGTTAATCTGACAACACCGGGAATGCCCACGGCACCGACGCTAGAGCTGGAGGCGATTGAGATCAAGCCAGGAGCAAAGGCGGGGCGACGGTGGCAAGATAAGATTGCCATGGCTGCGGCCAACGAGGGTAGTCGTCGGCCCGTGGGGAGTATTCCCAATGGAATGCAGAGTGCTGCTCGTACACTTGTCTATCGGTTTCTAGGGGGACCGCTACGTGAGTTTAGCCGTAACGCTGTGGACCCTTCTCTCCTTCCGCCTCCAAATGTCCCAAAGCCCCCTGTGGTTGAAGTGCCCGCTACTGATTTTGATGCGGAGTCAGCGCGTCTGCAGAAGGAGGGGATGGATCTTCTGAGTCATGACAAGGTGCCCGCCGCTATTGTTCTTCTCCGGCAGGCAGTGAACTATCAGCCTCGCTCTGCCACTCCCCGTCTGTTATTGTCCCGAGCCTATCTCCAGGCACGACGACCGGGTGAGGCAGCCAGCGAGGTACGTCGTGCTCTGAAACTAGCGGAGGCGACTACGCCAGAGCAGCGTGCGGAGCTCACTCGGCTTTTGGCACACTCTCTCGTGGAAGATGGTGATCTTGAAGGAGCGACACAGCTTTTTAATCAGCTCCTGGCCGAGAATCCCGCTAGCACGGAAGCGCGCTTAGGATTGACGGAGCTGTTGTTGAACCGAGGGCAGAACGAAGCTGCCGAGATCCAGTACCGACTGATTCGGGAGCGGGATCCTGACAGTGTGGAGGCGGGGCAGGGTCTGGCACGCTTGCTTCTGGCGCGGGGAGCACTGGAGGATGCGATCAAGGAAGCCCGCAGTAGTGTCCCTTCCGTACGCCATCTCATGGCGACTCTGATCTTTGTAGATACCGCAAACGGGCTAGCTGGACGCATGGTGCAGAACCGAGCCGCCTGGGAAGAGAATAAGATCAGCCGAGAGGTTTTCTACAAGGCCGCGACCACGCAGGCAGGTCGCGCGAAGTTACTTGCCGAGCTGCTAACAGCCGCGCCACCCGTCGAAACTGTTGCTGATATTGTCAAGAGGGCACACAACCGGAGAGTTCTGGCTGCCAACCTGCTCTCACAGGCACTGGGAAGCCTGCAAGGTTTTTTGGAGACCGGGGAGGTCGCGGGTGGCGTGCGTGCCCGAACCCTCTTGAATGAGTTCTATACTGAGATGAAGGATGCCCAGGATCCCAAAGTCTGACGTAACTATCGGTGTGATTTTCTTGTCTCAGATGATGTGCACTTTTTAGAATCTCTCCGTGTGGCAATAACGGCGCTGGTCGCCAATAAGCTTCGTTCCCTGCTGACGATGCTGGGCGTGATTATTGGGGTTGGTGCGGTGATCATTATGATCTCCATCATCCAGGGAGCGCGCCAGAAAGTTGTCAAAGACTTCAATGAAAATGGCACCAATGTGGTGTTCGCTTTCTATGCCCCTAAGCGTGAGAAACGTAACCTGGGTAAGTTCGAGGGGCTAACCATGGATGATGTGGCGGCGATAGAGCGCCGCGCCACACTCATTGAAACCATAGTCCCCCGGCTGGACGGTCCGGCTAAAGTGGTAAGAGGCAAGAAGGATTTCAATGCCAAGGCCGTTGGTGCTACCGGTGATTATCTTTCGGTAAATCCGATAAAAATGGAGCAGGGGCGCTTCTTCCTGGGAAGTGGCCTCAACCTTAGAGGAGCACTCGATGCCGTTGCCGCGCAGCAAGCCAATGAGCTACAGATTGCGCAGGGACGTCTGCTGGGCATTGATGATCAGCAAACCTGGGCTAAAGTCTGCGTGATTGGGGATAAAGTAAAAAAGACTCTCTTCGAAAACGACGAAGAGGTGCTCGGACAGGTAATCACCGTGAGCATTGGGCAGGCGCGCTTGCCACTCACGATTGTCGGAGTGCTGGAGTACAAGGGCAACAATAACTTTGGTGATGGCTCTCCTGATGAACAGATACTGATCCCTTTCAGTACGATGCAGAAGCGCTTCAGCGGCAGCCGTATCGTTGCGATGCTCTCTGCACGCTCCAAGGGGGACGGCACGGCGGAGGCTGCTGCGGATCAGATATTTGCTATCCTTAAGGCGCGGCATCCCGAGCAGGCGCAAGACTTTATCATTGACACACAAGAAGGACTCCTCAAGCGCCTGGATCAAGTGCTGATGGTTTTCCAGATCGTGCTAGGCGGTGTCGGGTTTCTTTCCCTACTCGTGGGGGGGATTGGGATCATGAATATCATGCTGGTCTCGGTCACGGAGCGCACCAAGGAAATTGGGATTCGCAAGGCGGTGGGAGCCAAACGCGCCGATATTCTCCTACAATTCGTCACGGAGAGCATGACGGTATCAGGGTTTGGGGGCCTACTTGGAGTCGCGTTTGGCTATGGCATCTCCGCGCTGATTGGTCTGGCCATGAAAGATCAACTTCCCACGTTCGTCCCACTCTGGGCTGCGGGTCTGGGCTTCGGGTTCGCTGTGACTGTGGGGATGTTCTTTGGCATCTACCCTGCCGTACGCGCCTCAAAGCTTGATCCTATTAATGCGCTACGCTATGAGTAGAGCGCGTTAATTCTAGGAGGAAAC
>NZ_JAYUPA010000682.1:0-3857 GCF_043760365.1 Armatimonas sp. | reverse complement strand
CCGGCAAGACGACTCTGATTCAAGCCGTGGTGGAGACCCTCCCCGAAAACTTTCGTATCACCCGGCTCACCGTGCAGGACTACACCTCGGAGGCGGCTTTCTGGCAAGCACTCTGGGCAGGGTTTGGCCGAAGCGAGGCCGCGCCTCCGACCACCAGCCGTCTTGCTGAGGTTCTGGGAACCTGGAATCGTCAGGGAATCACGACAGTGGTCTGTCTTGATGATACGGATGCCGTCGCCGATCAGCTTGCCGTTCTCTCCCCGGACTTCTTCTTCGACCTGCGCACCCTCGCCACCGAAGCCAAGGTTGTTTTCGTCGCCGCCGCAAGGCAGCCGCTGAGTGCGCTTCTGCCGTCGTCGCGTATCGGCTCCAACTTCTTCAGCTACTTTGCCCTGCTCCAGCTGGGCGCAATCAACGTGGACGAGGCCATGCGCTTCTTCGACGGTGAGAAAGTTGTGCTCTCGGCAGAGGACGAACAGCTCCTGCGCGGTGCCAAAGCCTACTTCCCCGCTCAGCTCAGCAAGATCGCCGAAGATCGCCGTGCAGGCAAGAGCTTCGGCACATCGCTTCAAGAGACACGGACGCTTTAACACCAATATCCACCGATATAGCCGCGCTGGAGAGTGCTCTGCAAGCGCTTCCAGGGCAAGAGAAGCTCAAGCAGTTTCGTGCGGCAGTGCAAAGCGAGCTGGCGGGGACTGCGTTTGTGGGGGAGCTGGGACGGCGGGTACACGTCGCCGCCAATGCCGTCTGGGAGCGCATCAAACAGTACCGCAAAGGCTGCGTCAGCAAGCTCCCCACCGGTCACGCCCTGCTCGCAAGCATCCCGTAGCTACACCCACCCCGCGACGATCTCTAAAAACGCCTCGGGGGCTTCGTCGTGGGGCAGGCCGCCGACGTTATTAAGCACCACGAGCTGCGCATCGGGGCGCACGTCGAGAAACGCTTCGGACTGCGAGATTGGCGTCTCGCTGGCGGCGGCACCCCAGAGGAGCTTCGGGGCTTCGGGGAGCGCGATAAGCGCCTCGACGATGTTGCAGTTGAGATAACCGCCCAGAAAATACGGGAGCACCCGGTCGCTGCCGGGCTGGTGCGCGGCGCGGTGGAAGTGGGTGACGAGCGCTTCGTTGACGGGCTCCGGTGTGGCGTAGACGCGCATTTTCAAGTACTGGCGCAGGCCCGGGCGGCTGGTGATCAGGTTATAGAGGCTTGCACCCAGCACCGGCAAAGAAAGCGCGGTGGCAAGGACTTTTCCTGAGGGCTGGAGCGGGGCACTCAGTGCTTGTAAGCCTGTCGGGCAGACCAGAATCAGCTTGTCCGCCAGCTCCGGGCGGCGCTCCGCCAGCGCGACCGCAAACGCGGCGGAGAGCGACGAGGCGATAATGTCGGTTTTTTGACCAATCGCCTGCTCGATAAAGTCGGCGATGAGGTCTAGATAAGTCTCAGCGGTGTAGGTGATCCTGGGCTTGTCGGACTTGCCAAAGCCGAGTAAATCCGGCGCAAACACCTGGCGCGTCTCCGAGAGCGGCCCGAAGACATGCCGCCACTCAAACGCGGAGCAGCCTGCGCCAATGGCATGAAGCAGGAGCAGTGGCTTACCCTCGCCTGCCACCTCGTAGGCAATGTCACCGTCGGGGAGCGGGAGCCACTTGGCCTGCCCGCCTGTCTGCCGGTACATGAGTGGTGGGGTCCGGTGGAAGATCGCCGCATTGATCGCCGCCACCGCGCCCACGGCCAGCCCCGTCCATAGGAGCGTTTTCAGCGCCTTATTGCTACTGTCTTGCGTCTCGCTTGCTGCCTTTGCCATAGCCTCTATAATACCGTCCCCCGCCGCCGATTGGAAATCGGCGTCTGCAATGGCGTTCCGCCGCAAAGCCCGTGCCGGGCTACAAATTCTGTTCCCCCTTCGCGAAGCCGGAGGGGGTTAGGGGGAGGCCAGCCCGGCACGGGCTTTGCGGCACGCAGTGCCACTGATGACGCCCAATTTCATTGGGCGGTCACGCGTCACGAGCCTGTCGAAAACTCCCGCAGGCACTCCGCCGCCACCTCGCGCAGACGTAACGAACGAGCGTCCTTGCTCATCCGCCGTAGCACCGGCTGAATATTTCCGTCCCGCGCCGACGTCAGCGCCAGCAAGATGACAATGGCGAGGTTCTGCGGCGTCTCGCGTTGCTCGGTAAGCAGTGCTAACTCTGCTCGTAGTTCAAAGGGCAACGCAAAGACGTCATCCCCACCCATGTGGGTTAGCATCCGAGCAATCGAATCATCAATAGCTTGTCGTAGCGGCCCCTTTGTGAATTGCCGCTCTTTAAGGAGACGTTCTAAAAGACAAGGGTCATGACATAGATGAAGAGTGCTTAGTAGTTCGCCACGAATACGTGGAGCGCGTTGGTGAGCCATTTTAACAAACCTTGGTAGGAGGAGCTTGTTAGGCACGGTTATCATAATCAATAGGATGATAACTCGGTTCTCCATGCGTGAGATAGCAGGCGAAAAAAGGGAATAGCAGGCTATGGCAGTGGCGGTACTTCAAACTAGTGTTTGCAGTATCCGATAGAGCTGGATGGACTTACGGTCTCGCTCGACTTGTTCCCATAAAAAATGTGCTGCTCTTTCTGATCCCAGCTCAACCAGTACAGGGTCACTGCTCTTCCACTCTTTGCTTGCCATGCGCTCGGCGAGGTGGGTTTGCCAATCTTCAGTCTGTGGGAACCGCTTTTGCTGTTGCTGCATCACCGCGCTTGCTCCAGGGATTTCAGGCACTCCAGGGCGGCTTCTCGGAGGCGCTCGGTGGGAGCGGTGGAGGCTACGGCTTGAGCGAGGGGGCGGATCGCTTGGTCCGCGGCGGTTCCCAGGGCCAGCAGTAGCGCTATTTTGAGGTAATCTGGCGTTTCGGGGTTTTCTAGCCACGCATGGAGCGGAGCACAGGGCAGCGCCGCGACGTCACGGGAGCTGGCGTAGGAGAGTTTTTGCGCGAGGCGGGCCTGGGCAAGCGCGGGGAGGGGCGGCGGGGTGGAGGCGGGTAGAACGCTCAGCAGCAGAACCCGCTCGGCCAGAGACAGAGGGAGGGTGTCGTCCTTGATGACTGCCAGGAGCTGGGCGTAAATCTCCTCCTCCTCACGCCGGTTCGTGTGGCTGCGGGTGAGGAGGAGGGGCAGCCAGAACAGTAGGACGAAAGTGAGGAGAAAAGTGGAGGCAGGGTGGAGCGTTCCCATGAGCGTCGGGAGAGCGACAATAAGAAGCAGGACGGAGGTTGCCAGCAGGCTCCCCGTCAGGAGCCGCTTGCCCCGGAAGGGGGCACGGTGCAGGTGGGCATAGCGCTGGGCCAGAGTGAGTGCGGAGAGGGCCTGCATCTGGAGCATATACCCAAATTGTACCGGCTAGAGCCGCCGCACGACGAGCCGGTAGAGCATCTTCGGGCCGCCACGCTGCTGCGCATCGCTGATTTCAAGGTAGTAGACGCCATCATGGGGGGCGGTAAAGCTCAGGCGGCGGTCTTGGCGCAGGCGGCCCGCTGCCATCGTCAGCATCAGGCGGCGGGAGTCGCGCACTCGGAGCAAGGGGTCGAGGTCCGAGAGCGGTGAGCGTGCCCCGGTGACGGTCACTTCGAGTTTGTCACCGCGCTTTAAGGCCAGCTGATAGAGGTGCGGCTGGTCATTGTCTAGGTTGGTCTGCACGGCGAGAGAGGGGACGAGAGCGAGTGGCATCGCCTGGTCAAAGCGGCTGAGTGGCTTCTTGGCAGTCACTTCCTGCAGGGCGGCAGGCAGAACGGGCAGCTTGAGGGTTGGACTGTCTTTGGGATGCACAAGCGTGAGCTCGAACGACTCGGGTGGACAGTCCGTGGGCACGATTACTTC
>NZ_JAYUPA010000681.1:0-3858 GCF_043760365.1 Armatimonas sp. | reverse complement strand
CTCGGCGAGGTTGCCCGCTTCCTTGCTGTAGGCGTGGTCAATGCCCAGCACGACCAAGCGGGCATCGAGATCGTCGGGGACATCCTGGCTGGACTGTGGGAACGGGTGGATGCGGCTGAAGTCGCCCGCCTTGCGCAGGTTCTCCCGCAGGCGCTTCTCCAGCTCCTTGTGGACTTTGTCGGGGTCACGCTTAAGCTGCTCTGCACGGTCTTCGGCGAGCTTGGTGACAGTGGGCTGGGTGCTGTACCAGTAGCGCGGACCATCCTGGTAGAGGTAGGTTGCTGCGCCCGCGAGGCGGCGGAGCGCGTCCCCAAAGACAGCCGGTGATTCTCCGGGCAGGACACAGCCGAGCTTGATGCGCCGGTCTTCCAGACCACGGTGTGCGGCTTGCGTGAGCGGTGCGGAGCCCAGATAGACCGTGCGAGCGACACGGCGGGCGGCGGCGAACTTGCCTAAGTTTGGCACGTCGCCATCTATTCGAAGTGGGAGCGAGTTGGGGCCGTCTACGTCCTTTTCGATCACCGGAACCCAGTTGTCCGAGAGGTAGCGTGTTAGCTCGAACTGCACGCGGGGATCGTCTATCGGGATCATGGAGGGCAGAATGAGCGGGTTCTTATCGCCCTTCTCCCAGAGGCTATGGATCACGGCGGCCATGAGGCGCAGGACGCCACGGGTGCGCTGGAACTTGACGAGAGTGGACCAGTCTGTGTAGAGCCGGTCAAAGACCTCGGGGTGGATCGGGTAGGCGGCTTTGAGGCGTGTCTCGTAGTCAGAGTCGCGGCACTCGGGCGGGAACTCCTGGTGCTGGGTGCGGTAGAGATCAGCGAAGGCACGCGCCATGACATCGCGGTCTTTGAACTGCGCGGCATCGGTGAGCGGTTCGAAGAGGCGGCGGCGGACGATCTCAAAGCCCTCCTCGGCGCTCGCAGGTCGCCACGATGATTCGACGCGCCCGACGACATTGCGCAAACGATCCAGCGCCTCACGCCCCCGTGCACCGCCGACTTCGACATCGTCCGCCTGAGTGTGCGGCGAGCCGGAGGTGTCCGAGGCGGGGAGGCTGATGACCAGCAAGCAGTTCTTGGCGAGCTTGGCGGACTCGGTGAGCACCTGGGCGAAGGTGAACTGGGTCTCGAAGCCACCAGCGGGCAGATCGCTCTGGTCGTGGAGCTGGCGGGCGTAGGCAACCCACTCATCAATGAGGATCAGGCACGGGCCGTAGTCGTTGAACAGCTCGCGCAGGGCATCGCCGGGGCTGGTCGCGTTCTCGTCGTCTGCTTGAATGCGGGCGTAGGCATCTTTTCCGCCAAGCTGCCAGGCAAGCTCCCCCCAGAGCGTGCGAACCGTGGTGCCGTCTTCTTTAACGATAGGCCGACCGGGGGAGATCTTGTTGCCTACCAGCACCACGCGCCGCGCCGTGGGCAGGCTGGTCGCGCCCGCATCCGCCATCACCGTGTCCACGCCCGCGAGATCCGTGGGGGCAACGCCCGAGAACAAGTGCCAGAGGGCGAGCATGGAGTGGGTCTTGCCGCCACCGAAGTTGGTCTGGAGCTGCACGACCGGGTCGCCGCCGCCCACAGTGAGGCGCTGGACTGCCCCAATGAGCATCTGCTTGAGGCTTTCGGTGAGGTAGGTGCGGCGGAAGAACTCGATGGGGTTCTTGTACTCATCGCTGCCCTCCCCAAGGTGCACCTGCCAGAGATCGGCGGCGAACTCGGCTTGCTGGTAGCGTCCGCTGGCGACATCTTTATGGGGCGTAATGACATCGCGCCAAGGCTTGAGATTGCCCGCCGCCGCGCTCTCGATGGCGGTTCCGGCACTCTTACGCTTCTCCGCACGGGTCTGCTCGTCGAAGATCAGCCGTCGCAGTTCGCGCTTCATCTTGTCCACTTCGTCGGCTTCCGGTGCAGAAAGCGCCGTGAGCAATCGGGCGGCTGAGTCTAATGTCCGGTCGGTGTCGTCGCTGGAGAAGCTCTCCTGGTGTGCCCACTTGTTGCGGGCATCGCGCAGTTCGCTCACCAGGCTGCGCTCCGAGAACCCGAGGGTCTTGCGGAAGGTGTCGTTCCACTGCTCCCACATCACGCGCAGCAGTAGCGCCACGTCTAGGTGCGGGGAGTCGTCGTCGCCCTCGAACTTGATGTCCTCGCGCCAGTTCTCGGTGACTTTGGTGATCCAGTACTTCCCGTGCTGGGAGGAAAGCTCCCGCTCGATAAAGGGAGTCAGCCCGCTCTTGAGCAGCTCCATCGCCTTACCAACGCGCTCGTAGTTCGTGATCGCCATGTTCTAGATTGCCTTTTTCCGATTTTCTCTCAGATGAGATTATGCCCCATAGATATTTTCAATTCGCCATGCAATGCAAGCGCCTCGCTCCGTAGTTGGTGTAACTCCGGAAGGGTCAGAGGCCAGTTGGGTGTCTTGGTCGCATAGTTCTTTGCCGCCTTAGCTGCCACGTCACGATTCAGTTCTAACATCCGGGGGTGTAGGTACTCCAGCACATCGGAAATCACCGTCTCACGCCACTGCTCTATGGCCTTTCTTAGATCATCAGGATTAGACTCCCCATCGACATCGTCTGCTTTTTGCATCTTATTCCAAGCATTCAGCAGAAACGGAACTGCAAACAATCCACCAGGAATTAGCGTCAAAACCGTCAAAACATGGGCAGTAGCTGCTATTGCCACTGTAGTGCCTGTAGCAACAGCAATACCACTCCAAGCCGAACTCGCAGCTTCACTGACCGCCTCTTCTCGGCGACGTTCTGTACGAATCATTTTCTCTACATCACGTATAGCTGCTTCATTTGCATCGCTTTTCATGGCGCTAAGGTTCGTTTGAAGGAAGGATAGCTGCTCTTTGAACCCTTCTACCCACTCATGCTGGAACCTCTCATCGAGCTGTTTACTAAGGTGGCTGATGAATTCCTGTTCTGTCTCATCAGCAAAAGCGACTCGAACGACTTCGAGAAAATCGGCTTCTGTTAACGGAGCTCCGCCGCGACGATTTCCTGTTTCCTCAATGGCAAGACGGAGGCGCTCACGTAACATGGCAGCTAGCGAAGCGCAAAGGTCGTTCGTAACGGTGACAGCCATTTGATCAAGCGACGCGGCGTATTCATCGACATCGCGTAGGACAGTATCAAGTGCACCACTCACGCCACTTATACACACACCATAGGCGGTAGCTACATCTCGCGCCTGGGCAAGTAAAGCTTGTTTTCGTAGTGTAATGCCTGAGGTTGCCACTTCAGTTTTTAGATATTGCCGAAGACGATTTACTCCTATCTCGTCTCTCCCAGATAAGCATGCAAGAGCAGATACCGGAAAAATCTGTTCGTGTGGAACCCCCAGATTTTCACTAATATAGTCAACGACTAATTTTAGCTCATCCGGAGCAAATGTGTCCGCCTTTGTTAGTACACAGATGAAGGGAAGATCAATCTCACGAATACGTGCGATCGTTGCCGCATCGCGCCCTCCTCCCAGGCTCTCACCATCAATCGCACAAAGTGCAATATCCGTTGTCCCCAGTGCCCCCAAAGCCTCAAGTTCATTCTTGAGTGTTGCCCCTAAGCCTGGTGTATCCACTAGCACCACGCCGAGATCCGAGCGGATATAGACTACAGCCAGCTCATAGTCGCCCAGTTGCCGGGCTAAAGCCTGTGCAACGAACGTGTCACAGTCTAACAGAACCGGTGAACGTGAGTGATCACGTGATCTTAATTCGACATACTCATGCGCGTCAGGGTCTACGGGAACAACACGGCAGACGACTTGGGTTAGCTCAAAGACATCGGCTGCGGCGACAGTCCGCCCAATAAGTGCGTTGATCAGAGTGGATTTGCCTGCCTTAAACTCGCCG
>NZ_JAYUPA010000680.1:0-3859 GCF_043760365.1 Armatimonas sp. | reverse complement strand
CTGGTGCCAGAGCGGCGGTTCACTCTTCTTATCGGGGCACTGGCGCTCGTGTTGGCGTCGGTGCCCTATTTCGTCGGCTGGCTGCTCACGCCTGCTGGTTTTGTGTACACGGGGCTGACGACCAATATTGACGACAGCTATGTGTACTTAGCCTGGATGCGGCACGTGGCAAGCGGCGCGTTTTTCCAGCACAACCAGTTCTGCGCCGAGCCGGAGGCGCGCCAGACGCTGCTTTTTAATCTCTGGTTTTTAGTTTTAGGAACCCTAAGCCGGGCCTTGCCGCCGATTCTGGTCTTTCATCTGGCGCGCATCCTAGGTGGCGCGGCGCTGCTCTGGGCCGTGGCGCGGCTGCTCGCGCTGGCCGTAAGCGATGAGCGAGCGCGCAAGCTTGCCTTTGCGCTGGTCTGTTTCTCCGCCGGGCTGGGCTGGCTGATTCCGGGCAATCCCTCCCTGAAGCCTTTTGCCTTCGCCAAAGCGACAATAGATACGTTTCAGCACGAGGCCATTACGTTCCAGTCGCTCTACTACTCGCCGCTCTTTGCGCCCGCGACGTTTGCGATGGTTGTGTTTATAACGGCACTTCTGCGCTCCGAGCAGACGGGCAAGCTGCGCGACACACTCCCCGCGTGCCTCGCCGGGTTTCTTCTGGGCAACAGCCACACCTACGATGTGATCCCGCTTTTTGCCGTCGCGCTTGCCGGGCGACTGGCGAGCGATATTTCGCAGCGCAAAGTGAGTACTGCGGGCTGGATTCGGCTGGTCGTGATCGGAGCGGCAGCCCTACCCAGCACGGCGCACATCGCCTATGTCCTTAAAACCGACGCGATCTTTCGGGCGCGTGCCAACGAAACCGAGCCAACCTACACGAGCCTGCTGCCCTGGGTACTTCTGGGCTACGGATTTCTCTTGCCTCTAGGTATCTTAGGAGCGCTCCAAAAAAACACTCCGGGACGCAGCGTGCTTATTTGCTGGGTGGTCGTGGGAGTGGCCGTGGCCTATCTGCCCTTTGAGTTTCAGCGCAAGCTGCTCATGGGGCCACATATTCCCATTGCGCTTCTCGCAGGTATTGGGCTGAGCACACTCGCGGGCAAGCTAAGCGGCGACTTCCCCAAGATTCTCGCGCTCTTCGGGGTGCTCATCACCGTTCCCTCCAACGCGCTGCTACTCCTACGTGACATCACACGACTACAAAACAACGAGTCAGGAACGGCGTACCGGCCCTATCTCACCCAGGACGAAGCAAGTGCTCTCGCCTGGCTTCGGGAGAACGCCCCCGCCGACTCCATTGTGCTTGTCGCGCCCGACCCGACCAGCCATACACGCTTTCCCAACAATCCGCTCATGCCGCATCTGGCCGCCGCCGTTCCGGCCCACACGCGCTGTATCGGCTACAACGGTCACTGGAGCGAGACCAAAGCATACGGGCGCAAGCTCGGCGAAGCCCGACGTTTCTTCTCCCAGAGCACCGATGACAGTCAGCGGGAAGCCTTGTTAATCACCAACAAAATTCGCTACATTCTCTATCTCAACCACCTTGCAGGAGCCGACTTAGGGGGCTACATCCCGGTGGACTGGACTCTGGGCAAGCAACCTGGGGCACTGCAACCAGTCTACACGGGCGCAGAGATAACGATTTTCGAGGTGTCTGCCGACGATTAAGACACAAGAGGCTCACTCTTGCATAAAGTGCTATAATTTTCGCGGAAGGACACGACTCAGCAATGTCACTATGGGGGAGGATGCTACGACGCAGCGAAGATGCAACCGACTATGATCGAGCGGTGCGTCTCTTTGATGAAGGGAAGTACGAGACCGCAATCACCGAGTTCGAGGCTATCTTAAGCCACCCGCGCCTCAGTCCCCTCACCGACGGCTTGTCACGTTTCTACCTGACCGAAGCCCATGCCGCGCTGGCAAAACAGCAAGCGGCACACAGCGCCTCCGCGCAGGGAGGAGTCATTCTCGATAAGCATGCCGCCGAGGAAGCCGCAGCCCACCTGCGCCAAGCGCTCACCCTCCACCCTCACTACGCCGACCTGCACTTTCGCCTTGGCTGTACCCTTCTGGCGCTAGAGAAGCTGGACGAAGCCTCTGCCGCGTTCACTCAGTCACTAGCGATCAATCCCAATTATGCCGATGCGCGTCGCCTCAACGAGGCCGTGCAGCTCGGCCAGGCAGCGGCAGAGCTTGCCCTCGCGGAGCTCCCTCCCAGCTTGGAGGACTCCATCGCGCTGCACTCCCGGCTGGCGCTGGATCTCTACCGCAAGGGGGAGTTTGAGGCCGCCGCAGATTCCTACCGCCAGGCACTTGCACTGGCTCCCACCTACCCGGATCTCCACAACCAGCTTGGCGTTGCCCTGCACGCCGCCGACCAGGACGACGAAGCCCTGCAAGCCTTTACGCGCGCCCTGGAGATCAACCCACGCTACATTGAAGTGCGTCTCAACCGCGCGGTTGCCTTGCGCTGCCTGGGTCGCGAGAAAGACGCACTAGAGGAGCTAGAGCGTGTCCTGGAGCTCGATCCTAAAAACGCCGCCGCCCGCGAAGCCCTCAGTTAGGCGCAAGTGATGGTAGCATAGTGGCT
Source organism: Armatimonas sp. (assembly GCF_043760365.1). Taxonomy (GTDB): domain Bacteria; phylum Armatimonadota; class Armatimonadia; order Armatimonadales; family Armatimonadaceae; genus Armatimonas. The sequence continues at coordinate 1,275 of NZ_JAYUPA010000680.1, read as the reverse complement.
TCATGAGCCTCTTTACTCTCAAAAACTCAGCGACCAACTGCCAGGCACGGCGCGGGGAGCTGCGGCTTCCCCGTGCCACCGTCCAGACCCCAGCGTTTATGCCCGTGGGAACCCAGGGTACGGTAAAAGCAATGACCTTTGAGGAGGTCTGGGAACTGGGCTATCGGCTGATTCTGGGCAACACGTATCACTTGTATCTGCGGCCCGGCCCCGAGCGCGTGGCACGCTTTGGTGGCCTTCCGAAATTTATCGGCTGGGACGGCGCGATGCTCACCGACTCGGGCGGCTACCAGGTGTTCTCGCTGAAGGATCTCCGCAAGATCACAGAGGAGGGCGTGCTTTTCAGCTCCACACTGGATGGCAGTAAGCATCTTTTCTCACCGGAGCGCGTGATGGAGATCGAGCATGAGCTGGGCGCGGACATCATCATGGCCTTCGATGAATGCCCTCCCCATCCAGCTACCTGGCAGTACACCAAAGACTCACTGGACCGAACCCACCGCTGGGAAGAGCGCTGCCTGAAACGCCACAACGCGCTCGGCGGAGACGCCACGGGGCATCTTCTCTTTGGGATTGTGCAAGGCGGTGGCTACGACGATCTTCGCGCACAATCCGCCGAGGCAGTGAGTGCGATGGACTTCCCTGGGATCGCGATTGGCGGCGTGAGCGTGGGCGAGCCCGTGGAGGAGATGCGCCGCGTCACCGCGCTCACCACACCGCTCTTGCCCAAAGACAAGCCACGCTACTTGATGGGCGTCGGCACCCCCTCGGACCTGCTCGACGGCATCTACCACGGCATTGATCTCTTCGACTGCGTCCTACCCACCCGCATGGCACGCAACGGGACTCTGTTTACGTCACAGGGCCGGGCACATATCGCCAACGCCCGCTGGACTGATGAGCAAGGCCCGATTGACCCCGAGTGTGATTGTAAGGTCTGCCGCCGTCACAGCGCCGCCTACTTGCGGCACCTGCACCAGAGCAAGGAGATTCTTTATTCCTGCCTCGCCACCTACCACAACCTCGCCTACTACGCCAAAGTGATGGAAGACGCCCGCACCGCCATCGAGCAAGATCGCTTCCCTGCCTACCGAAGCGCGTGCTACGAAAAATGGGAACTCGCCCTTCCGAATTAGCCTCGACACGGTTGCAATGCCTTGCGAGGCTTGGTATAATTCACCCCACTACACTTTGGGGCTATGGCTCAGCTGGGAGAGCGCTACATTCGCATTGTAGAGGTCAGGGGTTCGAATCCCCTTAGCTCCACTTAAACGT
>NZ_JAYUPA010000679.1:0-3860 GCF_043760365.1 Armatimonas sp. | reverse complement strand
TCTTCATCGGCCCTGGCGAGCGCACCAGCTGGGGAGCCAACGAAGCGTGGTACGAGGCCCACTACCCGCTTCTCATGAAGCTTGGAGATCGCTCCGTGTACTCCATAAAATAAAATCCGTCTACGCGCCCCAGCTTGAGTGGAACGTGCCCTCGCGGTCGGTACGCTCGTAGGTGTGGGCTCCGAAGAGGTCGCGCTGGGCCTGAATCAGATTTGCCGGAAGCGACGCGCGACGGTAGCCGTCGTAGTAGGCCAGGCTGGAGGCAAATGCGGGGACAGGAACCCCGAGCTTTACGGCTTCACCCACCACACGACGCCACGCCGCTTGCCGCGCGCCCAGCCCGTCGCGGAAGTACGGATCAAGCATGAGATTGGCCAGCTCCGCATTGTTGTCGTAGGCATCTTTAATGCGGTCGAGGAAGCGTGCGCGAATAATACATCCCCCGCGCCAGATCGTCGCGATCTCGCCACGGTTCAGGCTCCAGCCAAACTCCGCCGCCGCCGCGTCCATCTGCTGAATGCCTTGGGCGTAGGCGACTATTTTGGAGCAGTAGAGTGCATCCCGAATATCGTTGATGAAGGCCGTTTTATCCCCCTCAAAAGCCACACCAATCGGGCCAGGGAGCTGGGTGCTGGCGGCGACTCGCTCGTCTTTTAGTGCGGAGAGGCAGCGGGCAAACACGGCCTCGGTGATACCGGTGACGGGAATCCCAAGGTCCAGCGCGTTCTGGCTCGTCCACTTGCCGGTGCCTTTTTGCGCCGCTTTGTCGAGCACAAAGTCCACTAAGTGGCCGTCGGTGAGCGTGTCTTTTGTCTGGAAGATCTGCGTGGTGATCTCGATGAGGAAGCTATCCAGATCGCCGTCGTTCCACTCCCCAAACGTCTTGGCTAGCTCTTCATTGGTAAGGCCGCAGACATTCTTTAAGAGATCATACGCCTCCGCGATAAGCTGCATGTCGGCGTACTCAATGCCGTTGTGGATCATCTTGACGTAGTGACCCGCCCCGTCCGCCCCGATATAGGCCACGCAGGGCGTGCCGTCCACTTTGGCGGAGATCGCCTCAAAGATCGGCGCGATTCGGTCATACGCATCGCGCTGGCCGCCGGGCATGATGCTGGGGCCTTTGAGAGCGCCCTCTTCGCCGCCCGAGACACCCACACCCAGAAAGTTGAGTCCCCTGGCCGTGAGGTCTTTATTGCGGCGTTGCGTGTCGGTGTAGAGCGAGTTGCCGCCATCAATCAGCGTGTCGCCCGGGGAGAGCAGTGCGGCGAGCTCGTTAATCACGGCGTCCACGGGGCCGCCCGCTTTCACCATGATTAAGATGGTTCGTGGCGCTTCGAGAGCTTCGACAAGCTCTTTTAGGCTATGTGCCCCAACGAAAGTGCCCTCGGCGCCAAAGTCGGCGATAAACTCGTCCACCTTGCTGGCAGTGCGGTTGTGCACGGCGATAGGGAAGCCATGGTGGGCGACATTTCGGGCGAGATTCTGGCCCATGACGGCGAGGCCGGTGAGGCCAAAGTGCGGTTTCTGACTCAAGAAATTTAACTCCGAATAGGGGGATTCGGATCCATTCTACCGCACTTCATTCAAGGTTTTACAAGCGGAAGCCGCAAGGGGCTTGGAGGACGGCGCGTTGTTCGAAGTCGCTGAGGGTTCCGAGGCGCTTGGTGAGGCGGGTTTTGTTTACGGTGCGAAGCTGATCGAGGACGACTTGGCCGGACTTTTCCTGGAACTCGCAGGGGATGCGCGTAGGGTAGTTTCTGCCGCGCGAGGTCATTGGGGCGATAATCACCGTGGCGATATTGCGGTTTAGCTCATCGGGAGAGACGATCAGGCAGGGGCGGGTTTTCTGAATCTCACTGCCCACCGTCGGGTCGAGGTTGACCAGCCATACCTCCAAGCGCTTGACTACCAGCTCCACTCGTCGGTCTCCCAGCTCGTGAGCATCAGCGATTCGCTATCTAAAAGTGCATCGTCGCCCGCCTGAGCCATTGCTTGAAACTGCGAGTCCCAACCCTGCCGCGTGGGGCGAGCGGCACGGACGATGAGCTGTCCGCACGAGACTTCCAGCTCCACATCGTCGGTGAGGTGCGTTTGCTCCAACAAGAGCTTGGGAATCCGAATGCCCTGCGAGTTGCCGATCTTGACGAGACGTGTCTTCACCATCGTAATTACAATGTATCCCCGGAGGCGCTCTCTGTCAAGAAGTTGAATCTGGTTTTCCGCGCTTGGCGAGTTGAACCGCAAGAAAGCATGGTAGGATTTGGGCCATGACAGAGGAACAACTACAGGAAATTCAGCGCCTGCGTGGGCTGGAAGCATCCCCGAAGATGATTGCGCGGCAGCTTGCTCTGCGGCCCGCCGAGGTGAGCGAGGCGATTCGGAAACAGGCAATTCAGGTTGTCGAGGAGCGCCGTGAACGTGGCGAGCTTGATCCGGTTCATGAGTGCTTGGTGGATGAGATGACAGCCCGCTACTTATTAGATGACAAGCCCATGGGCGATTCTCGTGACGGGCTTGGCTCCGTGATAATCTCTCGCGTGGGGCGGGGAAAGCTTAGTCTCTGCACCTTTCTGGTGGACTACTGGTGTCTGGGGATCAAGGATGCAGACGGGCCACGCCGTGTAGACATGCCCGAGTACGAGTTTCGACGTGATGCGATGTACTCACGCTACGAGGGGCGCTATCGTCATATTACGGTGGAACAGGCACAAGCGATTGTCTATGGGGCCAAAGAGTACGCCGCGACCCTGGGGCTTGAGTCTCACGCCGACGCGGCGCGTGCTCTTGAGGGGCTGGGGCGACGGCCTCAGGCACTTTTCTCGCTGGAGTTCGGGCGAGCGGGCAAGCCTGTGTTCATCAATGGACCACACGATAATGTCCGGGCAATTCGGGCAAAACTGGATAAGAATCTTGGCGCGGGAAACTACGAGTCCATACTGATCTCCGGCAGTTTTGATCCAACGATGCTTTTGGAAAATTGACATTCGATTGATCTGTGATATACTGCCCTCTTTGGTGGCTAGACTAAATATTAGCTACTAAAATTTCTATAACCCAAATGGCGGGGCCGCTTTAAAATGACCCCGCGCCAAAGCCCGGTTGTGATCAACACAGTCGGGACCTGGAGAAGAAAAATGGCCCGAGAATCCTGGAAGACGCGCGAAGCGCGGCGTATCGCCACCGTGGCGAAGTATGCCGACAAGCGTGCAGAACTTAAGAAGAAGGGCGACTACCAAGCGCTGGCACTTTTGCCGCGTGACGCGTCGCCGACCCGCGTTAAGAATCGTTGCTCTATTACGGGGCGCGCCAGCGGTTTTATGCGAAAGTTTGGCGTCAGCCGTCAGACCTTCCGTGAGCTGGCCCACCGTGGTCTCATTCCCGGCGTCCGCAAGGCGAGCTGGTAAGGAATTAAGGAGCAACAACTATGGTAATCTCCGATCCTATCGGCGACCTGCTGACCCGTATCCGCAACGCCCAGATGGCCAACCACGACTCGCTTGAGATGCCCTCCAGCAAGATCAAGTTGGAGATTCTGCGCATTTTGCAGGCGGAAGGCTTTATCACCAAGTACGAAGTGATCACGGATACTCCGCAAGATCGCATCAAAGTCACCCTGAAATACGCCACGGGCGTCGGTCAGAAGCGCTTCCCGGTCATTCAGGGCCTCAAGCGCATCTCCAAGCCCGGTCTGCGTATTTATGCCCCGGCGGATGAGATCCCCTCTGTCAAGCGTGGTCTTGGCGTGGCAATTCTCACCACCTCGCGTGGCATCCTCACCGGTAAGCAAGCTAAGAAGCTGGGTGTAGGCGGCGAAGTCTTAGCCTTCATCTACTAAACCAGGTGATCGTGACTCTGGC
>NZ_JAYUPA010000678.1:0-3863 GCF_043760365.1 Armatimonas sp. | reverse complement strand
TTCCTCGAAGACGGCTTTCTGGAGCGCACGCTTGTCGTAGCTGAGCTTGGCACGAAACGCCACAGGCCGGGCCTCCGGGGCCGCAGGCGAGGCGGCGGAAATAGTCCCACCTTGGGCCAGGTAAAACAGAGTTCCCTTTGCCCAGCTCAGCGCACTGCCCCCGGCGGCCAAGCGGCGCGGAGGCGGTGCAGGCGCTCCATCAGCGATAGTTGCGAGCTGAAGGTCCGCCCCGGCAGAGAATGCGACTAGTGTCACACCGTCGCCACCCGATGTCACGACAGGCCCCGTCTCATTGGTAGGTGTTGCTGTCAAGCGGCGGACGCGCTCGTGAATGCCGTCGCCGTCCACGGTTACCGTCACGGGCGCAGCCGGTGCAGGGGGGCCAGGCACGGTGGGCTTCTTCTTTTCTTTCAGCCGCAGCCAGCCCTCACTACTGCGCTCGTCATCCTCTTTTTTAAGATAGACCCAGTAGATATCAAACTGACGCTCCGCCCGCTCGCTCATCCAGACCAGCTTGCTACCGTCGGGCGAGAACGAGGGCACGTAGTCATTTCGCGGGTGGCGGCTGACATTGATCGGCTTCCCGCCGCCTTCAAGAGAGATTACGAAGATCTCGTTGTTGAACTCCTCGTCCTCGGCGCTGTACGTCAGCCACTTATTGTCAGGCGACCAGCTCAGCTCTTGGAGATTCAGCGCTTTGACTACAACTCTATCGTTCTTGCTGTCGGTATCGGATACCACAAGCTCACCCTTGCCACGGATGTAGGCTAGTTTCTTGCCATCGGGCGAGAAGTGGGGGCTACTTTTAGGCACCGACGAGTTTGTCAGGCGCACGGTCGTGCGCTTGAGAGACTTGCTGAGCTTGGGTTCCTCGGGATCGGTGCTGGTAATCGCGTAGAAGTCGCCATCTTTGACGAAGAGCAGTGTCTTACCATCGGGCGACCATGCGATATCTGCCTCACGCCCCGCGCCCTCGGTCAAGCGAATCGCCTTGCCACCGGTTGCGGGCACGGCAAAGACATCGCCGCGCACCACAAACCCCACTTGCTCGCCATCGCTACTAGGAGCCACTTCGGTAGCCCCATTGGCAACAGTGAGGTTCTCGACCATGTTGCTCTTATCATCGGCAGCGACGGCCAACGAGGCGGCTTTGGGGGCGATCATCGCACCACTGAGATTGACCGTCTCGATCCGATCCCCCACCTCAAAAGCTGCACGCGTGCCATCGGCGGAGACTGCGGGAAAGCGGACACCCTCGCCCACAAACTTCGTGAGCGGGGTCGCCCTGCCGCCCGAGGCACTCTGTTTATAGAGATTGTAGGTGCCGTCACGCTCGGAGACGAACAAGATCGTCTTGCTATCGGGCATCCAGAGCGGCCAGAGATCTTGGCCGTCAAAGTCGGTGAGCTGCTTGAACTCCTTGGTCACCAGATCATACGTCCAGATATCGGCGCTCGCACTCCCCCGGTAGCCAATGCGGGGCCAGTCCGTGGCTCCGCGCGAAAAGACCAGCTTGGTGCCATCAGGGGAGAGTTGCCCCCCAATCAGATTACTCAGCCCCAGTATGGGCTTGGGGCGTCCAGGCTTATCGGAGTTATTGACCAAATAGAGGGTCTGGCCTCGGCGTGTCAGCTCCCGCACCGAGCTAACCAGCACTTTCTTGCCGCCATCCGCCCAGCCCTGGAAACCATTGCCGCCGCCGTAGTTGGTCAGCCGCCGCGCCGCGCCGCCGCTTGCGGGCATGGTGAAGACTTCATTGCGTCCGTAGCGCAGCGACTGGAACCCTATCTCTTTACCGTCGGGCGAGAACTGTGCACGACCATCGTAGGCCGGATGACTCGTCAGCCGTCGCGCGGGAGCGCCGCCCTCCGTGGGCGAGCTCCAGAGATCCCCCTGGTAAGAGAACACCAGTGTCTTGCCATCGGGCGAGAGTGCCGGATAGCGGGGGAAAGACACCGAGGACTGCGCGAAGCTAGACGTGGCGAGGGAGAGCGCCGCAAGAGCAAAGGGGATGCATTTCATGGAGAACAGTTTACCCCCTAACCCCCGCCTAGCGGGGGGAATGTAAGGAAAATTCCTTAGAGACTGTGTAAGAACCTCTCCCCAACCCCTCTCCCGGGCAGTCGTTCCCGGGTACCCTTTGGGTGTGGGAAAGGGGCTCTTTGTCGCAGATCTCCCTCCTTTCCCGCACCCAGAGGGTCCCCGGGAGGGGTGGGGAGGAGAGGTTCGTTTCTACACAGTCTCTTATGAATTCCCCCACTGGGTAGCTGGCGCATCACCCCAGTGTCGGTACGGTCTCTAGAAGGGCGTGTCCGGGGGGGAGAAAGGCAGGGACGGTCTTGCGGTAGAGCTTAAGCGCACCCAGTGCCCGCTTGATCTTCTCATCCCGCGTGGTGCGTACCCGCTGCGCCGCCACTTTTGCGCCAGGGCTGTCCCCATGGGCGGCCTTGACCTCGCTTAGGAGGGCCACAAACGTCGCCTGGGTCGAGCCATTGGAGAGCACAAGGGGGCGCGTGAGGGAGAGGGTCGTGTCAGCATTGAGCTTGGCCCAGACCCCGGCGCTATCCTCGCAGGCATCCTCAAACGCGCGGTCATTAGCTCCAATACTCGGGGTCTTTGGCACCAGGGACAGATAAGCACTCTCAGGGAGGTAGCTCTGGACGGTCTTAAGAAAGAGCTTCTGCGGAACAAGAATCGCCTGCCGTCGCGCCTTTCGCTGGGCCTGCTTCTCTTGTGCAACATTATCCACCGTCACAACCGCAACAAAGTCCGCAGCGATCTCGTCGCGAAGATCAATCAGCCCATCCAGTGTCATGCCGTCGGGGAGCAGTGTTGTCTGCGCGAGGGTGAGGGTCTTGGTGGGGAACACGACATTCACTGTGTTCCAATGGGCGATAAAGCGATTGACGATCTGCGTCAAATCCTTAAGGTCAACATTCATGATAGCCATACTATGCCCCTTTATCGTAAGACTACATGGTCTTATGGAGAGTATACCTGATCTTACCAAAATGTCAAATATGTCTATCTAGGTACTAGGCACTGTTTTTCTACCACCATATAAGTATTTCTGAATGGTACTTGATTCTACCGGCACACCATTCCCTTCTTTATCTAGAAAAGCATAGTATCTTATCCCAGAGAGCATCATATCAAGGTTAGCCTGAATCGCGACCAAGTTCTCACTCCCACAAGCCAAGCACTTTTTTCCGGAGGTTCTTAGTGTAAGAAACTCTTTGAGGCACTCAAGTTCTGCCACCCAAGCCTCGCCATCATGAATCGAGCGAAAATTCTCTATTTGCCGCGCAAAGTCATCCTCCGTGACACAGCTCTCGGCCTCGACTATCTTCTGGCAGGCATTGCAGTGCACCGGCTCAACCGGGCACCGAACTGCACGATAGGTCTCCCTATCCAGGAGATAGTAGTAGCGCACCATCGACGAAAACCGGGTCACTTCGCCACTGGGCAACGTACACTCATAGCTGGCTCCCATTAGAACACTAGCCGTAGCCCATCGTGGGCGAGTGCGATATTCTCGGGTAGCGTGGCGGAGACTTCGGCGTGCGGAAAGTGGTGGGAGAGGTGGGTGAAGTAGGTCTGCCGTGCCCCCAGTGCCTTAGCCTCTGCCAGCGCTTGTTCGAAGTGAAAGTGCGTCGGGTGTGGCTCGTAGCGGACGGTTCCAAGCACGATCGTCTCGCGGTTCTGGAGATAGCGCCTCGTCTCCTCGGGAATCTGGGAGACATCCGTAACATAGGCAAAGGTACTATTAAAAACCAAGCTCGTCACTTTGAGATTTCCATGCCAGTGCCAGAGTGGGAGCACCTCGATGCCACAGATTTGTCGGGGGGTGAATGGCTCCCATT
>NZ_JAYUPA010000677.1:0-11192 GCF_043760365.1 Armatimonas sp. | reverse complement strand
GCCGCTACCCGGACACGCAAAAGCCCAGCGGACACTTTGACTTCTCGGCAGCACGCGTGCGCCAGAGCATAGACGAGAGCCTGCGCCGCCTTCGAACCGACCAGCTCGATATCGCTCTGTGCCATGATATTGAGTTCGCCGAGGACTTTAATCAGATTCTGGAGGAGACGCTCCCGACGCTCCGGGAGTGCGTGACGGCGGGGAAAGTACGCTTTGTGGGTGTGAGCGGCCTGCCGCTAGCGATCTACCCTAAAGTGTTAGAGAGGTCAAATTTAGACGTTATTTTAAGCTACTGCCATACATCACTCAATGATAATAGTCTCTGGGATTTAATCCCTTACTTAGATGAAAAATCGGTCGGCGTGATCGGCGCGTCTCCGCTCGCTATGGGCCTGCTCTCGAACTCCGGCCCGCAGCCCTGGCACCCCGCACCCGAAGCGCTCCGGCTTGCCTGTCTTGAGGCACTGGCCTGGTGCAAAGCAAACGACTTCTCCCTGGCGGAGCTCGCTGTGGCCTGGACACTCCAAAACGCACCGGTTGCGACAACTCTGGTGGGGATGACAAGCGAGGAGCAAGTGCGCCAGAACGCTGCTGTCGTGGGAACCGTGCCCGATCCTGAGGCTATTGCGGCCCTTCAAACCATTCTCGCGCCCGTCCAGCGCCTCACCTGGCCCAGCGGGAAGTTCCACTAACTTGCGTGTGTCGGCCTGCTCCAGGAGAGAATCCCCTCGGGCTGGTGCTACAATGCGAATGCTATGAGAAATTCTATTTTTACTGCCACGCTTCTTGCGTTTCTTCCTGCTGCCACGTTTGCACAGCCACTCACCGCCGAGGCCAAAACCAAAACGCTGGAGACACTCCAGCAAGCCATCGCCCGCCGCGCCTTTGTGCCTGGCGTGGACTTCAGCAAGCTCCCCGCCGCGCTGGAGAAACGCCGCCCCGAGCTGGATAAAGCCGAGGACATGCGTGCCTTCTCCAACACCGTTAACCTAGCCCTGCGGGACTTTGGCATCAGCCATATTCGGCTCATGACCCCAGCCAACGCCCTGCAGCGACGCACGGGCCAAGCGACCGGCTTCGGCCTGGCGATGCTCCCAAGCGCCGCTGGTCTGACAGTCTCTACACTCGCTCCAGGCAGCCACGCCGCCGGAATCGGACTCGCGGTAGGCGATGTGATCCTCGAAGTCGAGGGCCAGCCAGTGACAAATCCCACCAGCGTAGATCAAGACGGCCGCGAGACCAGCCTTCTGACCATCAAGCGCAAGAGCGATGGCGCTCAGAAACACATGATGCTTTTGCGCAAGCCCTACTCCACTGACCGCAAGCCCACCCTCACCTGGCCCGCGCCGGGCGTGGCCCGCTTCACGCTTCCCAGCTTCACCCGTGGCTATAACCCGACCGAAGTCGAGGCGCTCTTTGCACAGGCAGCCAAAGCGAAAGCACTGATCGTGGATCTACGCAGCAACGGCGGCGGGCTGGTGAACAACTCCGCGCACCTTCTCTCGCTGCTACTGCCTCCGGGCACCCCAACCGGCAGCAGTGTGACCCGTGAGATGGCGGCGGAGTACAAAGAAAAGACCGGCAAAGACGGCACCGATCCGATTGAAGTGGCCAAGTGGAAAGGCCCCACCCGCAAAACTACGACACGCAAAATTGCTCCCTACAAAGGAAAAGTCATCGTGCTCATCAACCGTGGCTCCGCCAGTGCCAGCGAGATCGTCTCGTCGGTGCTGCGAGAGGAGCGCGGCTCCAAGCTCGTGGGACTTCCGTCGGCGGGTGCGGTGCTGACCTCGATCTTCTTTCCTCTGCCCACCGGCTTTGAAGTCCAGCTCCCGCTCAGCGACTACATCACCCCGCGCGGTGTTCGCTTAGAGAAGAATCCCATCAAACCCGATGTTGAAGTTGCCAGCGCGACTCCGACAAAAGACGAGGGCACGGACCCGTGCGTGGTCGCGGCGCTCAAGGCTCTGAAATAGGTGTGCCCGTATCCCCACCCCAAAGGCTATGTCTGCGCCCGTGCCCACGAGCCGATTGTCATTGATGGCGACCTGACAAAGCCCGTCTGGCAGAGTGCGCCGTGGAGCGATGACTTTCTCGACATCGAGGGCGAAGCGGGGCCCGCCCCACGCTTTCGTACCCGCATGAAGATGCTCTGGGACGACACGTATTTTTATATCGCCGCTGAGCTGGAAGAGCCCGATATCTGGGCCACGCTTACCGAGCACGACTCCGTGGTCTTCTACGACAACGACTTTGAAGTATTTCTGGACCCCGACGGCGACAACCACGACTACGGCGAGTTTGAGATGAACGCGCTGAACACCACGTGGGATCTGCGCCTGCCCAAGCCGTATCGCGATGGGGGCCCGGCGCTCAATGAGTGGGAGATCGAGGGCATAAAAACCGCCGTGAAAGTCTTTGGCACCCTGAATGATGCCCGAGATCGTGACCATGGCTGGACCCTAGAGCTTGCCCTGCCCTGGAGCGGCCTCAAAACCCTTCAAGGCGGCGACTGTCCCACTATCGGACAGCAGTGGCGGGTGAACTTCTCACGGGTCGAGTGGGATATCGAGCCTGTGGATAACTTCCCCTACCCTGTGGATAACTCGACTTTGCCTGTGGATAACTCCGGAAAAGTGCCCGCGCCGTACCAGAAAATCCCCAGCACGCCCGAGCACAACTGGGTCTGGAGCCCCCAGTGGGCCATTGACATGCACCGCCCCGAGTTCTGGGGCTATGTCCAGTTCGAAGCGACTGCGGATGCCCCGTTCCGCGCCGATCCCGAGTGGGAGACCCGCTGCCACCTCATGGAGCTCTACCGCGCCGAAAAACGCCCTGAAGGCTGGAGCGCCACCCAGGGAAACCTCATCGTCACCCACGACTCCCGAATTCGCCCCGCCGGTTGAAAACCGGCGTCTGCAGTGGCTTCGTTCCTCAGCCGCAAAGCCCGTTCCGGGCTACAAGTATGCCTTCCTTCGCGAAGCCGGAGGGGGTGGCCGAGTTCCACGAGGCTGGGGGAGGCTAGCCCGGCACGGGCTTCGCGGCCGAAGGCCATTGCAGACGCCGATTTCCAATCGGCGGCAAGAAACGCCTCTTGACAAGCACCACAATCACCGATATTCTAAATATGAACACGTTCAATTAAAGAATTAGGGAGTCTGTGATGCTTGCCGAGAAAGTGATCCTCTACGACGATAGCTGCCCGCTGTGCCAGCTCTACACTGAGGGCTTTGTGCGCCTTGGGGTACTCCCACGGGCGGGGCGGGTTGCGTTTGGACAGGCTCCCAAGCAGTGCCCCGAGATCTTTGGAAAGCTGGATGTCGAGCGGGGACGTGTCGCGATCCCGCTGGTCGACCGCACGACGGGAGAGATTCTCTACGGCCTGGATGCGCTCTTTCTGCTGATCGGGCATAAGGCGGCGTGGCTCCGGCCCATCTTGCGCCAGCGCTGGCTCAAGGCCACGATCTGGCCGATTTATCGTCTACTTTCTTACAACCGCCGCCAGATCGCCGGGTGCGAGCCGCTCACAACTTTGTTTGACTGCCGCCCAGAGCGGCACGTGGGCTGGCGGAGCACTTGGCTTATGATTGCCACCATGGGCTGGCTGGTGAGTGTCACGGCGCACGCGCTGACTCCGGTTCTTGCCATTGCCGTGCTTCAGCTACTGGGAGGGCTTTTTGCGGCGCGGCGTGGCTGGGACGCGCTAGGCTCGTTTGCCACCAACTGCCTGGTCTTTGCGATCCTGCTGGCCCTGCTTCCCTGGTGGCCGGTTGCTCTTGCCATCACGTTGCTCGACTTGCGCCGCCGAGCGTGGGTTTTTCGCGTACAATGACAGCATGAAACGTCTGGAAACGATTACTCAGGAGCCGATCTACACCGACACTCCCTTCCCCGAGTGTCACGCCTCCACTGTGGCGCTGTGTGGCAAGACTCTCGTGGCGGCCTGGTTTGGCGGCACGCACGAAAAGCATCCCGATGTCGGGATCTGGCTCTCGCACAAACCTTTGAGGAGTAAGAGTGCCTGGAGTGCGCCGGTTAGAGTCGCCAAAGTGGACGAGACAGCGCACTGGAACCCGGTACTGTTCTACGGGCCGGACAAAACTCTGCATCTTTGGTTCAAAGCGGGGCCGACCATTCCGCACTGGAAGACCTGGACAACCACTTCAAGAGACTCGGGCAAGACCTGGAGTGCGCCCCGTGAGCTGATCCCTGGCGACGATACCGGCGGACGCGGGCCGGTAAAAAACAAGCCGATCTTACTCTCGGATGGGGCGCTGCTTGCCGGAGCATCGAGTGAACAAGGCACCTGGGAGGCGTTTTTCGACCGCTCCTCAGATAAGGGCAAGAGCTGGCAGCGCACGACGAATCTAGACCGCACCGCGCTGGGGGAGAAACACGGGATTATTCAGGCAACCCTCTGGGAATCCGCGCCCGGAAAGCTCCACGCGCTCCTACGGTCCTCATGCGGCTACTGCCCCCGCACGGACTCCGACGATAATGGCCGCACCTGGAAACCGGTCTACGACTCCAAGCTACCCAACAACAACAGCGGGATTGATCTCGCGCGCCTCCCCGATGGCACGCTCGCCCTCGCCCACAACCCCGTGGTCGGGAACTGGGCCGCACGCACGCCACTCCGAATCGCCCTCTCGTTTGATAATGGCATCACCTGGCCCAGCTTTGTGGATATCGAGACCGAGCCAAAAATGGAGTTCTCCTACCCCGCCATCATCCCCCTCGGCAAGAACGAGCTCGCGGTTACCTACACCTGGAAGCGAAAGCAAATCCACTTCTGGCACGGCAAGCTCGTTTAGCGCAGCGGAGCGCTGCTGGTATCCAAATCGGGTTTGGTGGTCCAGCGGGGCTTCCAGCCGGGCTTCTCGATCTTGGTGCGCAAGAGAATCGTATTGTCTAAGTCTAGATCGCGGCTCCAGATAAACTTTGCGCCCTCAAAGTTGTAGTCGTAGTAGGGTTTCTTGGGGTTGACGCGCTCGTTGGTGTACTCGGTGGCACTAGCCCACTTGCTGTCGTCGAAGCTGGGCAGAAACCAGCCCGCGGGGATAGGCTCATTTTTCACGGGTGGGCCGGAGAAAATCGTCTTGACTTTCCACTTTGCGTCCGTCACTGTGCCATCACTGAACTTCATCACGAAGCCACCATCGCCCACATAATCACCGTACTCAAAACCCGTCTTGGGATCGGCGTTGTCCTTGGCGATCACCGCGACTGTCATCGGGTACTCGGGCAAGATACTGATATTGACGACATTGTGGGGAAGAAAGTCAATCGGATCAACCGCGACTAGCTTGCCATTGATGTACAGGGCAAACCAGTTGTCGGCGTAGACATTGGCCTGGATCGTGTCAGACATCTCAGGCTTGATAATGCCTGGTTGCCCGCCCCGGCGCGGCGGCTGCGCAATCGCAAGCGCGGCGGCGCCAACAAGGGCACCAACAAGATAGGGAGCGTATTTTTTCATGGGTTTTGTGACTGCCTTTCATAGGAGACATTGAGTACTGAGGTGGCCAGAATCTTGCCCTTCATCGCGGCCAAGAGCGCATCGCGTGTCACGCCTCGACTTGCGCTGGAGTCTGGCTTTACTTCATCCGAGAGGGCGTAGACGGTCAGGATGTACCACTTCTTCCCTGGCCCCTGCGAGCACGGTGGCGCGTACTGGGCACGCCGGTTGACCGTATTGACTCCCCGCTCCCCAATCGCTCTATCGTTTAGGGGAACCGTCTTGGTGGCCACAGGGATATTGTAGATCACCCAGTAGACATGCGGCTCCTCAGTCTCGCCGGGAGGGTAATGGTGCATGATCACGGCAAAAGCTTTGGTTCCGGCGGGCGCATTCTTCCACGCCACCGGCGGCGAGCTACTACTCCCATCACAGGTGTAGTCCACGGGTAGGCTTCCGCCATTTGCCACCACAGAACTCGTGAGCTGAAAATCGCCCGGTTTGGCGGGGATGATCTCTGGGGCAGCCGACTCACGCCGTCCGTCACGCTGCCCCCCCCCTCCGCCTCCGCGCTGGCGTGACGGGTAGTTAATGGTCACCGCCTTGCCTTCAGGGTTGATGTAGTCGAAGGTGTAGCTTCCATCAATCTCCTGCCGGTAGTTGATCTTGCAGGTAAAGCCCTGGATGGTGTAGGTCAGCGCGTAGCTGCCCGGCTTGGGCTGGGAAAATGCCGTGATCTTCGCCCCACGCAGCGGTGGGGTATCGGGGCGGACGCTCTGAGCACGCGGCTGCGGGTCTACCTGGCCCTCAATTTCCGTCACCTCGCCATGGAAGCCACCGTTCAGATAGGGGTAGGTCTTGGTCGCGTGGTAGTGATAGCCCAGCGCAGGAGTCTCGTGGCCATTGAAGGCATCGAGCTTACCGACCGGCTTGCCCCCCGCCTCCAACAAACCATAGAGGGGATAGCCATCCAGCGCGTAGCCGATGGGCTTGTCCGGCCCGACCGTTTTCTGCAAGCTCACCGGTGCGATATGGTAGTGGTAGTCGTCGGCGCGGCCACAGTGCCCGCCAAACTCATCCAGCTCCCCAATCAAAAACGAGTCGGCACCACGGTTATTCAGAGCATTGAAGATCGGAATCCCATTGGCCGCCAGGGCTATCGCGCCCCGGAAAAAGTGCGTCTTCGCTGAGAGCGGGTTGGCGGCAGGCACGGGTCTAAGCGGAACACGCCACGCATTGCTCCCGGTGTAGCTCTGTGGAAGCGGCACTTGCTGCTGCCAGCTCGTGATGCCCACCATCATCGGGTGATCGGGCAAGCCATCGGACTCCACGTAGAGATAGCGCTCGTCCCAGCGCGTTTTGACCTTGGGTGCAAACGCCACAAAGGCCAGCGCTGCCGCCGGACGCTTCGCACTTGTACTGGCTTGCCGCGATTCTGTCACTTCCGCAAGCAAGCTCGCGTTGAGCTGCTGAATCCGCGCCGTGATCCCCTGGGCATAGCGCTTGTCACGGGGCGCGAGCTGGCTCAGTGGAATCGCCGTCAGCCCCCGTTTCCCCTGCACATAGACCGTGTCTTTACGGGCGTGCGAGAAGGTGCCGGTCACGGTCTCGCCTGTCGCCTGGTTGTGCCAGGTACGCCCCGAAGTTGCTAGGGGGAGGTCATGTTCGTGCCCTCCCGGATGCGCATGGGCAACGATGCTCCCTAGGCAGCAAACCAACACGAGCAGTACTCCATGGATTCGTCTCATGAGCTTATGAAACAAGAAATTTATGAAGCAGGCATGAAGACCACAGGGATTTTTGCATTATGCCCCCGCCCCCGTCGCGGCGGCAATCACGCTCTCGGGGTTGGCTTCTTCGCGGCTCAGCTCGCGCACGAGCTTGCCCTCGCGCATCACCAGCACCCTATCGGCGAGGGCGAGGACTTCAGGCAGATCGGAAGAGATCAACAGCACCCCAAGTCCCTCCCGTGTGAGCTTTTGAATTTCGTCGTGGATCAGCGCTTTAGCCCCGACGTCCACGCCACGCGTGGGCTCATCGAGGATCAAGACTGTCGGATTGGTCGCCAGCCACTTTGATAAGACAACTTTCTGCTGGTTCCCTCCCGATAGCTCCGCGAGGCTCTGCTCCACACTCTGGCAGCGCACCGCGAAGCTCTCTCGCCAGCTCTGTGCCAACTCCCGCTCTTTTCCCGGCGCGAGCCAGGCCCCGCTGAGGCTTGCCAGACTCGTGTTCTGCCAGATGCTCCAGGGCAGTAGCGCACCTTGAAGCTGCCGATCCTCGGGCACCAGCGCGAGGCCGCGCTTCATTGCGTCACCGGGATGTTTGATTTGTACTCGCTCACCATTGACCAAGATCTCGCCCGAGTCCAGCGGCAAGAGCCCAAATAGCGCCCGTGCCACTTCCGTGCGCCCCGCGCCCACCAGCCCGGCCAGCCCAACAATCTCCCCTGCATGCACGGTCAGCGAGATGTCCGAAAACTTCTTGCGCCGCGTGAGCTTTCGGGCTTCGAGCAAAACCTTCCCCTCGTCGCTTGCCGGAGAGGGGTGGCTGAGGGACGAAGCCGGGGAGAGGTTCCGCCCGACCATCTTGCGGAGCGTGTCCGGAACACTGGTCTGGCCAATGGGCAAGTCCGCCTCGACAACTTTTCCATCGCGCAAGACGGAGATACGTTCGCAGAGCGAAAAGACTTCCTCCATTCGGTGCCCGATAAACGCCAGTGCGCAGCCCTCAGCCTTGAGGCGTGCGATAATCTCCGCGAGCCGTGCCACTTCTCCAGGAGTGAGTGAGGCCGTTGTCTCATCGAAAATGAGTACTTTAGCGTTCAGCGAGAGCGCCGCCGCCAGCTCAATCATCTGCCGGTCCGCCACCGAGAGCCCACGCACGGGCGCTTTGGGATCGAGCGCAACACCCAGAGTGTCGAGTAATCGCTTGGCCTCGTCGTTCATCGCTTTCCAGCTCACCAGGGCTTTTGTGCCTGGCTGCCGCCCGATGAAGATATTCTCCGCCACGCTCAGATCTGGAAACGTCTGCGGCTCTTGCGGAATCAGTGCCACGCCGTGCGCCGCCGCATCGCGCGTCCCGGAAAAGTGCACCTGCTTGCCGCCACGCTCCAGATGCCCCGCCGTCGGCGCATGCACTCCGGCGAAGACCTTAGCGAGCGTGGACTTGCCCGCCCCATTCTCCCCAACCAGTGCGTGCAGCTCCCCCGCATGCAAGGCCACGGAGGCATTCTCCAACACGGTGACGCCTCCAAACGCCTTGCTCACCCCAACACTACGAATAACAATCTCGCTCATTTTACTCTAGCTCTTCTCACTTTGTGGTGTTACGATTACGGTGTCTGTCCGAATCGCCTCAATTGCCTCTTCTAATGCATGCCAGAGCCGCCGGAACGAACGTGAACGTTGGTGCACTAACTCTATATCCAAAAGTTGCGTGAAGGTGGGCTGATCTATTGGCTCATTATAGGCACGTCCCTCGGGAAGCCAAGACTTGAGTTCCCCCTTGCCATTGTAGGACTCCACATCGTCGCGAGGCTCAATCGCCTCCGAGAGTACCGTACCTTCATCGAGTCGCTGTCCACGAAGCGTTTCCGCACTGGCAAGAATCCAGTTCTCATACATACGCTTGGCGGCAACAATCACAATTGGGCAGTGAACTAGCGACTGAAGGCGGGCCGAAAAATCGCGTGGCCTCTCTAGAGCGCACTCTCTATCAGCATCCACGAGAACCAGAATCGCGCCACAGTCCCGGCGTGTTGCAGCGGCGCGTACAAACCGCTCAATCCCTCCGGGCTTGGTCAGGTTTCCTACACCATTCGCATTGAGAGGCTGATCGGGAAAAATATCGTAGCATTGCTGAGCACGAAGAATCTTAGAGAGTAAGTTTGGTAATGCCTTCACTTCCCCAAGTCCCTCCACGATGGGGACAATCTTAGGCATCGCTATCATCCCGCCAGAGTCCTTCGACACGCAATAAGTCACCGAGAGAGAATAATTCCTGGTTCAGCACCTCGCGTTGGTGCGCCCCCAACGGCCCTATCTTCGTCTGCCCCTCCACGCTCTCCACCACTCGAATTTCATCCGCAGAAAAGCAGGAGATCAAGTCCGGGCTCTGCGTGGTAATAATAATCTGCCGATCCTTCGATGCCTCACGAATCACATTTGCGAGCACTTCCAGGTACTCAGGGTAGATAGAAATCTCAGGTTCTTCGATAATGAGTGTTGTATGTTTTTTATACGGTATAGCTAAAATTTGATAGAGAGCACAAAGAATTCCTAAGAGCCGAACTGTACCATCCGATTCTTGTTTTAAATTCCTCCAAGTTCCATCTGAATGTTGAATTTCAGGCGCGAGATTCCCTGCTGATTTTGACATACGAATATCAGTGACTGTTGGTACGATCAATTTAAGAAAAGATAATATGCCTCCCTTACTGGAACTAGCATAAAGACTAAATTCAATCATCTTAAATAATATCTGCCTGTTTTCGATCAAGAAAAATTCTTGATGATTCTGCATTTCATTACCTCTATCATTCTGGACACTTCTCATTTCTTCAGAAGATACATCAAATATTTCAACACCTCTGAGAAAATCCATAAGAACACGGTACTCATGACTGTGACGAGACAAGTCCATTAGCAATGCACTTGATGAGGACACATTCATACCACTCGTAAACAGTTGAATTTTAGGTTCTTCAATTAGCACACCATTAGTTGTCATATAAGAGTCAGTAAAATCGCCAGGCATTCCTACTGGGGATCTCGTTTCAAGCGGCTCTACGGTATATATCTTTCCCTGTTCATAAATTAAGTTACTGTGCATATCTAAGGAGAAGTGAAGCATACCTCTCAATGGCAAACGAGGCTCTTCAACTTCAATTCCAATCTGAAGCATTTCTTCTACTAACGCTGATGAAAACCGCAGTCGCTCCATTCCTTGGCGTTTTCCTAAAGCCTCACTGAAGCTAGTCGTTAGCGCATCACGAACGAAACCCAATACATCCACAAAGGCACTTTTTCCCGCACCGTTCTTTCCAACCAGAACGGTGAGTGGGCCTAGCGTGACATCAATATCAGCGAGACTACGGAAGTTCTTGGCGCGAACCCGAGTTATCATGGCAGCTTTACCGTAAACGTGTAAGTCCCTGAGCTGAGGTTCTCGGTCTTGCCGGGGAGCTCTAGCCGAGCCGTGGTGTTGGCGGGGATGGTGACATTCACCGTGGCACTGCCGCCGTTTTTCTTCCAGCTTGCCGACACTTTGCCACGGATTGAGTCGTAGCTGGCGCTGGCGTGATTGAGGGCGGTGTTGAAGCGCGGCTTGATGGTGAGCTTCTTCCAGCCGGGGCCGTCGGTGTCAATTCCCACGAGGCCCGTGGTGAGCCATTCACTGACGCAGCCGAGCCAGTAGTGGTTGAAGCTGTTCATCCCCGGGCTCTGGAAACCTTTCTCCGGCGTCCAGCCGTCCCAGCGCTCCCACATGGTCGTGGAGCCGAGCTTGACTTGATACAGCCACGACGGGTAGTCGTCGTTGAGGACAAGCTGATTGGCGAGATCGGCGCGGCCGACACCATCGAGGGCGACGAGTAGGACCGGTGTCCCGATAAAGCCGGTGGCGAGATGGTTCTTCTTCGCGGCGAGCAGCGCTTCAAGCTGCTTCTGCGCCCCGGCTCGCTTCTCTTTGGGGAGTATGTCCCAGCCCAGCGCCAGCGCGTAGAACGTCTGGG
>NZ_JAYUPA010000676.1:0-3870 GCF_043760365.1 Armatimonas sp. | reverse complement strand
CCGATGATAAAGCCACTTGGGCGCAACAGCGGATTCACATGCCGACCCTCAACCACCGTGAGGTCCGGGAGTTTTCCCCCCAGGCTTTTGGAGCGATCTGCGAGCTCTGCGGCGGCGAGGAGCGGCTCACTAGTGCGCACTGGGGCGATGGTTTTATCGTCAATTTAGGAGAGGAGAGCCACACCACAAACTGGGAGCCGCCCAGCGCCTCCGTGCCCGGCTGGCACAAAGATGGTGACTTCTTCCGACACTTTTTAGACTCTCCCGAGCAGGGACTTCTCACGATTGTTCTCTGGTCCGATGTGCTCCCGACCGGCGGCGCGACATTTGTCGCCCCCGACTCCGTGCCCGTGATCGCAAAGTTTCTCGCAGCGCACCGTGAAGGTGTTCGCCCCGAGGGCTTTGATTTCCAGAGCCTTATTTCGCAGTGCTCCGAGTTTCTGGAGGCCACCGGCGAGGCGGGCGATGTCTATTTGATGCACCCCTATCTGCTCCACGCCTCCTCGAAGAACGCACTGCGCCTGCCCCGACTGATCACCAACCCGCCCGTGCACCTCAAAGAGCCGATGTGCTTTAACCGCTCTGATGGTAACTACAGCCTGGTCGAGGCTGCTGTGCTCCGTGGCCTGGGTGCTGAGAGCTTTGATTTTGTGCCCACCGCGCCCCGCGAAAGAATTATCCCCGAGCGCGAGCGAATTCAGGCTAAAATGCGCGAAGAAGAAAAGCGACGGCTGGAGATAAGCAACGTATGAACACATTTCTGAGCTGGTGGAAGACAACCCCTCTGTATATTCGCATTTTCATGGCGCTGGTTCTGGGCGCGGTAGTGGGGAAAATCTGGGGCGAGGGCGCGGCGAATCTCGAAGTGCCCGCCAAGCTGATCTTGCGCATGCTCGGGGCGCTGGCTCCCCCACTGATTCTGGTTGCGGTGATCCAGGCCCTAATGAAGACCGAGGTGCGCGGCAAGCTTGCGGCAAAGCTTGGGGGCCTGCTGGTACTCAATACCATAGTCGCGATTGTGATTGGCTTGCTTGTCGCGAATGTGATCCAGCCGGGCAAGCACGGCAAGCTGGAGCTGCCCGCTCCCAAGGTCACGCTCTCATCGAAAGAGAGCGACCCGCAAAAAAAACTCATCCTAGAGACGATGGAAAAATCGGGCTGGAAAGCGCCCGACGCTAAGAAAGAGGTCTGGGAGCAGTTCCTCGACAACGTCCCCAAGAGTTTAGCCGGGCCGCTGGTGGAGAACAATGTCATCGGGATTATCCTGCTGGCGTTGGCCTTTGGAACCACGCTGCGGAAAGTGAAAGACCGCGCCGTGACCACCGTGATGCAGGTCGTGGATATTGCGATGGAGACACTGGTGAGCATTTTGCATGGCATCATCCAGATCGTCCCGCTGGGCATCTTTGGCATTGTCGCCTCAATTGTGGGCAAGCAGGGCTTCGCGCCGTTTGCGGCGCTGGGCTACTTTATTATCGCCGTGCTGATTGCCTTGTTCTTGCAGGCATGCTACTACTTAACCCGTGTTCGTATGGGCTCCTGGGTGCGCCCCGGCCCACTACTCCAAGGCTGCCGCGATGCGCTGGTGATGGCCTTCTCCACCGCGTCGTCCACGGCCACAATGCCGGTGACTTTCCAGTGCCTCTGGACTAAAGTGGGCCTACGGGAGCGCTCGGCCAGCATGGGCTCACTAGTCGGCTCGAACTTCAACAACGACGGCACCGCGCTCTACGAGGCGATGTCAGCGCTGTTTGTGGCGCAGCTCTTGGGTCAAAATCTCACGCTCCAGCAGCAGCTTCTTGTCGTGATCACCAGCATTGTGGCGTCGGTGGGCGCGGCGGGAATCCCGGAGGCGGGGCTGGTGACGATGACACTGGTCTTCACTGCCGTCGGGCTGGATGTACGCTACATCGCCCTGCTCTTTACCGTGGACTGGTTTCTTGATAGGTGCCGCACAATGATCAATGTAATGGGCGACATGAATATCTCGTGCCTGCTCGATGGCAAGACCCGCGAGGAGGCCAGCGAGCGCCTTCCCGATACGCTTGCCGCCGGTTGAAACCGGCGTCTGCAATAGCCTTCGGCTGCAAAGCCCGTGCCGGGCTACCAAACCAAATTCCCTAGCCCGGCACGGGCTTTGCGGCGCTTGCGCCACTGAAGACGCCTAATTCCATTGGGCGCTTACAGCCGCACGACGAGATCCAGTTTCTCGCTGTTTTTCTCGCGCTTCTCCACCCCGCCGTCGTCGGTGTGATCCTGCCCGACGCTGTAGAGAATGCAGCCGTTGCTCTCTTTTCGGTAACGTAGCGGCTGTTTTGTGGATGAGAACGGATCAATGGAGAGCTTTGGGGAGTCAGGGAACGCGCCCGTCTTCGCTTTCTCCTCCAGCAGTGCCAGCGCCGACTCCCGCAGCCGTCGCAGGGCCAGCGTGGAAATGTGGGTTTTGTTGGTCGCCTGGGAAAAGACCGGCGTGAGGATCAGAACGAGCAGGTTCTGAGGGATATTGATCTTATCGCGCTCCCACACTTTCATCCTGGTATCAAACCACTTCCCCAGGCCCTCATAATCGCCCGTGCGCTCAGTGTCTCTTGCCTTGGCAAACGCCTCGCGCCAGAAAAACAAGAGCTGCTTCTCCCAGAACGGAACTGCCACCGGCGCGACGAACGACAGATTTTTCCAGACCGCCCCCCCGATAAAAACCCCACCTTCATCGTCGGCCATGTCTTTGAGTTTTCCAGCACGAAGCTGCTCCAGAGTCATGGTGCAGGAGACGACTTCGCCTCGGAAATAGACAGTAGGCTTGGGAGGCGGGCCAAACGCTGTTAGAGTCTCGCGTGCTTGTGGGCTGGGGCCGAAGCGTTTCAGAGTCGCGATGTAGCTCTTATCGGCGATGGCGTGGAGGGCAACCGACACCAGGGCGGCGATTAAGCACGGGGTTTGTCCCATGAGGTTACCCAGCTTCGCGCAGCGAGCCACATCCGCCCAGGCGCTAGAGGCATCGGTTGCAAGCGAGGCCCGTGCCGTGAATAAGCGCCCAAACCGGCGGACGATCGCAAACTCAGGAAACTCCAGGTTCATGCCCTGATTCCAGTCGTAGGCGAGGTCACAGTGCGGGCGCTCCGTGGCAGCTTCGGCAAGCTGAACCAAGTCGGCGTAGCGCACCAGGCTCTCCTGAAACGCCACGCGAGCCTTCGGATCGTCGAGGTTCTTGCCAAACTGGTCGTAGGTGGCGTCCCAGTCATGAGACTCTTTTTCGGGGAGCACTTTGTAGCGCCGAGTCAGCTCTTTGAGTAGTGGCCCGGCGTTTTGCGCGTTGGGAATCGGTGGGTTGGGGCGTAGATCTTCGGGGGTGAGCGGAATCCCCTCGCGGCGGGCGGCACTGCGCTGCCTCTCCAGCAGGCCCGGCCCGGAGATGGAGAGCGTCAAAATGCCTACCACGGGAGAGGAGACCAGTGCAATGCCACTCCACTTTAAAATCGCGCGTCGTGTTGGGTTCATGGATAGACTAACGCGAAACGCCACGGTTTGGTTACGGCCTCAGAACCCGCCGGTTGAAATCGGCGTCTGTGAGCCTTAGCCCAGCGACTTGCACAGGTTCGCCATCTCGATGGCGGCGACGGCGGCCTCTGCGCCTTTATTGCCCGCCTTGGTGCCGGCGCGCTCAATGGCTTGCTCAATGGTGTCGCAGGTCAAAACGCCGAAAGTCACCGTGGTGTCGGTGGCGAGCATGGCCTGCGCAATTCCCTTGCTGGCCTCCGACGCAATATAGTCGTAGTGATCGGTGGAGCCACGGATCAGGCACCCGAGGCAGACGACGGCATCGTACTTGCCCGACGCGGCCATCTTGCGGGCGATCAGCGGGATCTCAAA
>NZ_JAYUPA010000675.1:0-11214 GCF_043760365.1 Armatimonas sp. | reverse complement strand
CTATATCTAGCATGGCTTGAGCTATCCTTTGGTCGGGAGTTGCTCTTGATTCTACAGCCAAGGTACCTTCCCATCTAATTCACAACAAACGTTTCAATGGTTCAAATACCGAAATTAGGCAAAGTTCCGTGCATCTTTCATCGAGAGTTCACAGGGGCGATCAAGACGACGACCATTTCAAAGACTGTCACTGGGAAATACTTCGTCTCGATCCTGGTCGAAGATGGCAAAGAACTTCCAGAGCCGATTCAACCTAACCCCGGTAGAGCCGTTGGCATTGATGTGGGACTCACTCACTTTGCCACGTTTTCAACAGGAGAGAAGGTCCAAAATCCCAGATTTCTGAAGCGCAGTTTATCCCGGCTTCGTCGGGTTCAGCGTTCGATGGCGCGGAAGAAAAACTGTGCGCGGAAGAAAAACTGTGCCTGGAAGAATTACGGCAAGGCGAAATTGCGACGTGCCTTACTTGAAGAGAAGGTCGCTAACCAACGTAAGGACTTCCTGCACAAAGCAACACATAATCTCGTCTACGAAAACCAAGCAACGACATTCTGTGTGGAAGATCTGAGCGTTAAAAACATGATGCAAAATCACAAATTGGCCCGGTCAATCGCCGACGTCTCCTGGTCTGAGTTCTTCCGTCAACTGAAGTACAAAGCTCAGTGGCATGGTAAACAAGTGCTTGAAATCGGTCGGTTCGTGCCGAGTTCAAAGACGTGTTCGGATTGCGGATACAAAGTGGATTCCCTGTCTCTTAATATCCGAACTTGGGAGTGTCCTGCCTGTGGTATCGAGCATGACCGGGACATAAATGCGGCAAAGAGCATTGTGAAGTTTGCATTTGCGAAGTTGGGTATTTTTGAGACAATACCGTCAGGACAGCCGGAATTTCAAGCCTGTGGATGTATGCCCTCTGCCAATTTCTGTAAAGGGGTTGGCATGTCATGCAGTGGAAGCAGGAACTCTTATGTGTGAGCATAAGAAGCCCCCGCATTTATGCGTGGGGAGTTGTCACAAGCATGAAGTGAGCATTCCTGTCGCCTTCGAGATCGCAAAACAGAAACCACCCAATATCGAGCGGGCCACCCGTTTGCGCTGCCGGGCGGATTGTGGGCACCTGAGAGGGAAGGGGGCACAGTGGAGGGGGGAACTGCCTACGCGGGAGACCCTCCTCCCACACAAGAGCACTCCCTGCCTGCTCTCGCTTTCGGGGACTCCGATCCCACCGATGGTGGTTCTTATTTTGGAGAAAGTCCCCGCCACCTTGCGCGGTGAGCTTTCTCGCTGGATGATCGAGCCTCGCACCGGTGTGTTTGTTGGGCAAATCAGCGCCATGGTGCGGGATCGGCTCTGGGAGCTTGCCGTCAAAGGCGCAAAAGGTGGAGGCATCACCCTACTCTGGTCTAGCCCCACCGAGCAAGGCTTTCAGTGGCGCACTTTCGGCGACTCCAAACGCCTCCTGATTGACTTCGAAGGTTTAACTCTGGTACACATCGCTCAGGGGCCAGCGGAGAAGCGCTCTCAAGGCGCTGAAGCAAAGCAGCGACAAGAACAGGAAGCGCTGGAGGCAGGAGATTGAGTCTCCGTCGCCGAAGTGGTAGGGTGGAGGATAACGGAATGATCCGTATTGGAATGATCGGGTGCGGCGGGATTGCGCGGCACCATCTAGGCCAGCTTGCACGCATTGAGGGCGTGAAGGTGGTCGCGCTACAGGACCCGGATGCCGAGCAGATAAAGCGCTGCCAGGCAAGCTTCCCACAGCTCGTGGGGGATGCAATGGTACTCAACACGGCAGACTGGAAGCAGCTACTCGCGCTCGACGAGGTGGACGCTGTCGAGATCTGCACGCCCCATACCCAGCACGGCCCGCAGGCGCTCGATGCCATTGCGGCCAAGAAGCACGTGCTGCTAGAGAAGCCCATGGTCAGCAATGTGGCCGAGGCGCACACGCTCCTCAACGCGCTGGAAGGCTACGAGAAAATCTTTGCACTGGCGTATCAGCGGCACTCCATGGGGCAGTTCAAGCTGATTCGTGAGAAGATCGCCAGTGGAGAGATGGGGCAAGTCACCTCGCTTAACGCACTCCAGTCCCAGAGCTGGAAGAACGGAACCGCAGGCTCCTGGCGGCAGATTCCGGAGCTTTCCGGCGGTGGCCAGATCAACGACTCGGGTTCGCACTTGGTGGATATTTTGCTCTACACCACGGGCCTGACGGTTGCGCAGGTGGCCGCGTTCCAGGATTTTCGCGGGACGCCCGTGGACATTGACTCCGTGCTCTCGATTCGTTTCACCAACGGTGCACTGGGCAATGTCTCGGTCATCGGCGACACGGTGGTCGGCTGGCACGAGGACATCTCGATCTGGTGCGAAAAAGGTGCGTTCTTCTACCGGAACGGCCAACTGACTATCGTGGACGATAAAAATGTTCGGACGATCATGGATGGCAACAACCTGCCGGGAACGCAGAACATTGACGAGAACTTTGTCGGAGCGATTCGTGGCGAGAACGGTATCGGTGCTCCGCCACTCTGTGGTCTGCGCACCATCGAGATGACTGAGGCCGCCTGGGAGAGCGCCAAGCTCGGGGGCGCTCCGGTAAAGATGAACTAGGTTTCGGTGAGTAGGGTACTGACCCCGGCGGTGTGGCCGTCCGGGGTCGTGCCCAGTGCGTAGGCGAGAATCTCAGGGCCTGCCCCGATGCGAAAGACCCGGGTGTTGGTGAGCGCGGCAAGCTGCGTAACCAGTGCCTGAAAGCGCACCACATCGGCCTTTGCTGCCTCATCGTGCCAGCTCTGCACAGTTGCCATGGGCGCGAAGAAATCCGTGAGCGCGATTTCTTGAACCGACGTCGCCGCGTCTTTGTGGAGTTGCTTAAGTAGCGTCGCCGCCGAATCAATCACCACGCCCTTCCAGACAAACGCCTTGAGGGGCGCATCGGACTCGCTGAGAAAGAGCAGGCCCTTGGCCGCTTTTCGCAGCTCCGTTAAAACACTCATCGTCGCGCTCCTGCCCCAAAGCTACCACCACTGCTCCGCCGGTTACTCTTCTTAAAGCCACTCGGTCCTGACGTAAAGCTATTGGCTCCCTCATCACGCTTTTGTTTGAGTGCGCGGGCAACCGAGTCTGGTAAACCCTTGAAGAACCGCAGACCTGTGGCTTTCTCCAGCTGCGCCGCAGTCGTGATGAAGTTATCCCATGGCCCGGAGATGCGCTTTGTATTCTCCATTTGCACGGCGATAATGCGTGTGTTTTCCTCAATGCGGGGACGGTCATCGCCTCGTTTTTCAGGCAGTACCAGGATGACCTTCCAGCCAAAATCAGGAACCGCGATTCCGTCTTTACCGATGGTTTTGGCACTCTCTTGTCCTTGATTAAATCCATGACCACAAAGAATGTAAAGCTCATTGCCTTCCTGAGCAAGTTTGCGGCAGTAGCTTTCCAGTCCCTCCCAGGGGCCACCGTTCATCTCATGAAACTGCGGGGTGATATTGGTCATGTAGAACACTACCTGATTGTCTTCTGGGCTGGCAGTACGGTCTTTACTGGGGCAGTTATGTCCTCGATCATAGCCTGAACTGCTGTAGTCGCGGGTGGTAATTGCTTCAAAACCAGCGGGCAGGTCGGGATCGGGGACGAAGTTACTGCGCTCAGTCTCCCCGATGTCGCTGGCCTTTAGGTGCCAAGCAACCCAGTTTGGGAAGCGCAGAGTATTGTTGTAGGAGAGCGTCATCTGCGGGCGTGCCATCAGGAAGTGATCCTGGTTACGCGGCGAGTCTGTAGCATCATCGGGGTTCCCCAATATCGCCAGAGGGTCATCGGCAGTGGTATCTGCGCCTGCGGACGGCCGCGAAGGCTTGCCTAGAAAATCCCCCGACTTTGAGTTCGCCGGGCGGCTGTCCGTAATGGCGGGGCGCATCGGCGGCGGTGGTGTGGCGGGTTTAGGGCAGCCCGTCAGGAAGACTCCTAGCAGGGGCAGGATTGCCAGAGAGGGCCAGAATTTTCTCATGTTATCTTGTCCAATCCTCGATTTTCAAGCCCGCGATGTCTTGGAAATCACGTGTGTTTTGTGTAAGCAGAGTCGCTTTATTCACAAGGGCTATCGCCGCTATTTTCAGATCAGGGGTACTGGTGCGCCGGTGAAGTTTTCGTAGCTCATCAAAGCGCGTCGCTGCTGCTTGGTCAAAAGGAAGGATGGATAAATTGCAGTAGTTCTCTAACTGTGCTTGCAGTCTTGTGTATAAGGGAACCTGCCTGGCGCTTGTTTTTGCTGTGGAAATCGTTGCTGCCCAGCCGCGAACTTGCTCTTCATAGGAAATAATAGCCACTTTGATATCCATTATAGAGACTTAGGCAAGCTGAGTAAGAAGTCGCTCTATCCCCTCACCACGTCGCTCCAGAAGACTGATATGGTTCGTATCAAGAATGTACACTTAGACACTTGCCTTGGAAGAATCCTCATGCTGGGACTGCCGCCACTCTTGGCCACGACGCATGGCTTCCTCGTAAAGAGGATCATTGGCAAAAGTTCCAACGATTGTTTGCCAGCCTCGTTTTGCTTTATTGTCTGAGGAAGATACCGAAGGAAGATGCTCGTCGAGAAGTTGTTGTAGCTGATTAAGTCGTGCTTCGAGCAGTGATAGACGCTCATTTACAGTTGCAGATGCCATGTTGGTTTTCCTCTGCCTCAATTATACCGCTGTGTCTTGCAGCCAGTCTAAGAGTGTCTTGCTCCACCAATCAAAGCCGGAGATATCACCGAGATTTTTTGGCAGGGTGATGCTAGGGCCAAAGAGCAGAAGGGGTACGTACTCGCGGCTGTGGTCGGTGGAGGGCGTGGTCGGGTCGTTGCCGTGATCCGCCGTGATTCCGACCAGGTCGCCGGGGCGTAGATGCGGCAGAAAATCGGTGGCGAGCCAGGTGTCGAAGTCTTCGAGCAGCCGTGCAAAGCCGACGGGGTCGTTGCGGTGGCCGTAGAGCATGTCGAAGTCCTCTAAGTTCGCGAAGATAAAGTCGGCCTCTGAAATTTGGACCGCCTCGGTGAGCGCGGCGCAGTGAGCCGGATTATTGGTGGTCAGCTCGCGGCTCTGACCGGGCGCTTCGGGGAAGAGCTCGCAGGGCTTTCCGATAAAGTGCACACGCTTGCCGTGCTCCGAGAGCGTGTCCAGCGTCGTTTTGTGGGGCGGCGGTAGCGGCCAGTCTCGGCGGTTCTCCGTGCGCTGGAAGCTCGCCGCGGAGTCTCCTACGAAGGGCCGTGCGATCACCCGGCCTAGGGGGAGCGTTTTTCGCGCCACCTCGCAGATTTCATAGAGCCGCTCCAACCCAAAGGAGGCGGGGTTTTCATGGGCCGCCACTTGAAAGACCGAGTCCGCCGACGTGTAGACAATCGGGTAGCCTGTGCGCAGGTGCTCCTCCCCAAGCTGTTTTAGAATCTCCGTTCCAGAGGCGGGGTAGTGCCCGAGGGTCTTCACGCCAATCGCCGCTTCGTAGGTTGTGATGAGGTCTGCCGGGAAGCCGTTGGGGTAGGTTGGGAAGGCCGGATCGGTAATCACGCCCATCATCTCCCAGTGGCCCGTGACCGTGTCTTTTCCTTTGCTCCTCTCTGCCAGTCGGCCCCAGTGGCTAGGTGCATGGGGATTCAACGCGACGCCAGCAAGCTCCGTCAGATTCCTCAGTCCCAGGTGCTCCAGAGTGGGCAGACGTAGCCCCCCTAAAGCCACCGCCGTGTTTGCCAGCGTGTTCGAACCCAGATCCCCAATGCCGTACTCTAGTGCATCCGGCAGCGCACCGCAGCCACAGCCATCCAGGACGATTAAGAAGAAACGACGCATAAGATAATTTTATCGCTCCCATGAACGGGAGCGTCTTATTGTCCTCGTGCCTCGGACACGAAGGCCGCAGGCGGCCATAAGAATTCCCATGGGCGGCACGCCCTTCGTGTCGCGAAGCGACAAGATGACGCTCCCGTTCATGGGAGCGAAATGCATCGGGGCGGGACTACATCTGCGGCTTCTGCTGGCCGTTCTGCCACCAAATAAACAAAGCGAGAGCGGCGATAATAAACACCACCAGCGCGGCGATCTTCCAGACGCTATACGGGCGCTCGCCTTGCACTTCCCCAGTGCGGGCATTGATGAGTACCTGGAAAACCTTGCCCTTGAAGCGGTAGGCAGCGATCCAGACCGGGAGGAGTAAGTGCTTGAAAGTTTCAGCGGAGTAGTCTGTATTTATGTTGTGCACGCGCTGCTCGTCGCCGCCAATGTCCTGGAGCACATCGGAGTGGATCACACTCGACATGATCTGCTGTGCGGTCTCAAAACCGGTGCCCAGGTCAACCTGGTAACGCTGTGCCCGGAAACCCGAGAGATAGGCGGGCTCGTAGGGCACAAGCGACTGGAGATCCCAGGGCTCCAGGCTCTTGAGGCGCGTGGCGTTGACGGCGTGCGTGGCAGGAACCACGACATCATCGAAGAAGCGTGCGACTGTTCCTGAGGCGGGGTACCAGCGGGTCTTTTGTACCTTGCGCTCTTTCCAGACAATCCGCCCGTTGCTGTCCGTTTCACTGTAGCGCTCAGTTTCCCAGTAGTGCTCCCCACGCTCCCCTCGGTAGCGGCTCACGGTCTGAGAGTCGTAGGTCCAGTGGGGTAGATAGACCCCGGCGATGCCGTCTTGACGTGCCATGTTCTTCAGCGCATTGGGCGCAAACCAGCGCGATCCCAGCCATGTTTTGATCGCCGACTGGGCGTCTTTTTTGGACACCGCAAAGGGCAGCACCGCCTCGGGCGCAATCAGGGGATCGGCGGCGATAGGCTGGGCGACAATCTTAGCGCTACAGAACGGGCAGAAGCCTGCCACTTCCGGGGGCGTGAACTCGGTGACGGCGCCGCAGCTCTCGCACGCCACTTCAACGGCGTTCTCGGCCAGCCGGGCCAGCCGCGTGGCATCGGGGGTGAGGTAGGCATGGAAGTCATTCTCACGAATCGCACGCGCCGTGTTCTCCGTCGGCACAGAGACCTCCGTGCCACAGTACGGACACTTCAGCCGCCCCGCTTTCGGGTCGAACTCTAGATCGGCAGCGCAGCTAGGGCAAGGGTAGCGCATTACTTTGGTAGTGGGGGCGGGACATTGGCGAAGACGCTTGCCAGCTCCTCGACACTTCCAGCGGCTTCCCAGCTCGCCATGCCCTGCTTCCAGACGAGCGCCTCGCGGGAGATATTCTTCTGTGCGAGTGCCGCTAGATCAAAGGGTCCCTCCTGCTTGCCACCGACGCCGACAAACCAGGCGGCTTGAGGTAGGGGAGGGGGATTGGGAGTATTCATGCTACTCTGGAGCTGGTTGCCCATTGCAATTCCCAGGGCTAGATCCAGCGCAGGGTTGCCGCCGCTGGGGTTGTTGGCGCTGGCCTCGATGGCATTGGCGGCCTGGAACTGCGTGTAGCGGCTCATGTCGCCGAGGATGCCCATCTGGGTGCGCTTGTCAATCGCGGCCTCCACTTCGGGTGGCAGGCTGACACTCTCAATGAGAATGTGCATCACCTCCAGGCCGTACTGCGCAAAGTCCGGCTGAAGCGCGACCCGCATAGCATCCCCGATCTGGGTGTAGTGCGCCGCGAGGTCATACACGCCGATCTCGCCCTTGCCGATCCACTGCGCAAAGTGCGTCGTCATGAACGCACGGAGCTGGTCGGCGGCATCGTCGGTCTCGAAGCTCGGGTTGGTGGAGATAAGCTGGCGCAGTAGCGTCGCGGCGTGCCCGATGCGCATCGAGTAGGTGCCAAAGGCGCGCAGCCGCACCGGGCCTAGCTCGGGATCACGGAGCGTGATGGGGTGCGGCGTCCCCCACTTCAAGCCGGTGAACTGGCGCGTGTTAAAGAAATAGACCTCGGCCTTAAACGGGGAGCTGAACCCGTGAGGCCAGGACTTGAGCGTCGTGAGAATCGGCAGGTTATTGGTGACAAGCGTGTAGGTGCCCTCGCCAAACTCATCGGCGACCTGGCCCTCATTGACAAACACCGCCGTCTGTCCGGGGCGGACGATTAATTTCGCCCCGTTCTTAATCTCATTGCCCTGACGCTCAAACCGAAAGGCTAGCGTGTCTTGCGTGTCGTCTAGCCACTCGATGACATCTATAAACTGACCACGAATTGCATCAAACAGTCCCATATTGTTCTCCCTAGAGTTTGTTCACCAACTCAGACAGTCTTTCCTTTTTGTTGGTTGCATGAGGTCATTCAGTTATTGCATTCACCGCACCTTAGACCTAGACATCCGGGGGCGTGTGCTCAGGAAGAGTCGTTCTGATGCGAAATCCCACCCGACCACGGTGCTCGATGTCGCTATTTTCCGGAGCGTGGATCGCCTTGAGAGTGAGTGCCGCCGCGCCACTGGGGACAATGGTTCGTGTCCTGCGGCCCTCGTCGTCGCGGCCATCGAAGTAGATAAAATCGGGAAGTGCGGAGCCGAATCCGTCTATGTCAAGCACTTCACCGCCTGGAGTGACAAAGAGTGCCTGCGTGGACTCGTCTTGACCCAGCTCTTTCTCAAAGGCATCGAGCAGCGTCGCCAGCCCCATCACGACCATTTCCGCCACTGTAGCCGGGGCTTGTTCTTGCTCGTCCTCGGTTGGCTCCGGCTCACCGATATGCTCGTCTGGTTCTTCCATGTGCTGCCATTTTACCTGGCCAGGGCTGATATACTGACCGTTATGAAATTTGAAACCCTTGCCATCCACGCCGGGCAGGGACCTGACCCGGCGTACGGGGCTGTGATGTCTCCGATCTACCAGACCTCGACGTTCGCGTTCCAGGACTACAACAAACCCGGGGAGTTCGACTACACCCGGAGCGGCAACCCGACCCGTAAGCGGCTTGAGGACTGCCTGGCCGCACTAGAGGGCGGGAAGTTTGGCTATGTCTTCGCGACCGGAATGGCGGCCTCGGCGACCTTGCTCTCAATGTTCAATGCGGGCGATCACCTGATCATCCACGATGATCTCTACGGCGGAACCTATCGCCTTCTCGTGAGCGTACTGGCTCCCAAGGGCATTGAGGTGGAGTTTGTCAATCTGCGCGACTTAGATGCGCTGAAGGCCGCGCTTCGGCCCAACACCAAAGGCATCTGGACGGAGACGCCGACCAATCCCTTGATGAACCTGCTGGATCTCTCGGCGATTGCCCAGATTGCAAAGCCTAAGGGAATTGTCACGTTCTGCGACAACACGTTTCTCTCGCCGTTCTACCAGCGGCCCTTAGAGCTGGGCATTGATATCGTGATGCACTCGACCACGAAGTACATCAACGGGCACTCCGATGTAGTGGCGGGTGCGGCGATCACCAACGACCCCGAGCTTGCCGAAAAGATCAAGATGCTCCAGAACGCGATGGGCACCGCGCAGGCACCGTTTGACTGCTTCCTGACCATGCGGGGCGTAAAAACGCTGCCCGTGCGCATGGAGCGCCATAACTCCAACGCACTAACAATCGCGCACTGGCTGGAGGCGCACCCAAAAGTGACTCAGGTGCTGCACCCGGGGCTGGAATCGCACCCGCAGCATGAGCTTGCACTGCGCCAGATGTCCGGCTACGGCGGGACGTTCAGCTTCCGTGTCACCGATGGCGAGGTGGCAAAACATCTACTGACACACCTCAATATCTTTGTGCTCGCCGAGTCGCTGGGAGGCGTCGAGAGCCTGATCGAGCAACCCTGGACCATGACGCATCTGTCCATGCCCGAAGATGTCCGAAGAAAGCTCACGCTCACCGAGGATCTCATCCGAATCTCCGTGGGTATCGAGCACGTGGATGATCTCATCGCGGATCTGGAAGAAGCCCTGAAGTAAGCCGTGCGTTAAAACGTCTGTTGTTCCACGAACCAGTGCTGGTGCATCTGCTGAAGCAGCGCCGGAGTGATCGCAAAACCGGAGGCGGAGCCTAGGACAGCATCTATGCCGCAGTGGGGGCAGAGCGCCGTCTGGCCGATCCGGTTTTCGTCTTTGTCAATCCAGTGCGTCACGAACGCAGGGGGGAACGTTTTCTGGCAGTGGAAGCAGCCACAGGTCTCGCTCGCAAGCAGCGCAGCGCTGTGCTTCGAGGCGTGCGTGTGGGCGCGGATATAGTCGGGTTGTAGGCTTGTCATTAGAGGGGTTGCCAGCGCTTAGAGATCGGGCCACGGACAACTGTCTTGAGAGTTCCGTCTTTGGTTAGCGCAATGTAGATTCCGTCCTTGTAGCGGATATAACTGTCGTTTTTCGGGTCGTAGAAGCGCTTGCCGCTCTCCAGAAGCTCTCTTGCCTGTGCCTCAGAGACACCGCGCTCCTGCATGCGCTCCAGGAAGTGTCGGGTCAGAATAACATTCTGTGTGCTACTTTGCACACTCTGTACCCGAGAGAGTATTAGCTCGTCGTTCTTCGAATCACCCGGAATGACCCAGCGCGATGTCCAGCAGTCGGGGAGCACCGTATCCACTATACCGACTCTTGCCAGAGCGGCTCGCTCGTTTTTGAGTGTGCCAGGAGCGAACTGAAACGCAATGCTTGCCAGGGTCTTCTGCGGCAGGGGCCGCACCACGACTCGCACAAAACCTGCTGCTTTGTAGTAGCGCTCCTGCTCCTCGCCGATATGGCGCGGCTTGCCTAGAAGCTTTTCGACGTCCTCCAACTGCTTGCTTAAAACGGGCGCGATCTTCAGCGGAGCAGGAGGGGATTGTGCCGCACTGGAGCCTAGGCAACCCAACCCGAAGGCCGCAAGAGCAAGGAAACAGGCGAGGGTTGCAATCAGGTCTTTCATCCTAGTGTTGTTATACCAAAATTAAGCCAAAAGCCCCACGCCGTTGAGCAAGATTATCAGTTACCATAGTCAGCATGAAACATCTCCCTCTGGGCGCGAAGCAGCGCCTCTCGACCTACCGGAAGATCTCGATTGCGAGCTGGAACCACCCGCGTGATCCGAGCACCTACTCCTGGCTCGATCTGCCGGTGGAGGCCGCCGATGCGTTTCTCAAGACCCTGCCCACGCCACGGCCCAGCCTGACACACTATGTCGCCAAGATTGTTGCGCATTGTTTAGAGGAGCACCCCGCGCTCAACCACGTGATCCGGGGCGGGAATCTCTACCCGCGCGCTCAGACCGATGTGTTTATCACGACGCTGCTTAAAGGCGAGACGGGCTACGATCTGTCTGGGTTTGTGCTGCGCAACGTGCCGCAGAAAGACCTGAGTACG
>NZ_JAYUPA010000674.1:0-3878 GCF_043760365.1 Armatimonas sp. | reverse complement strand
GCCCCTCACCGAAGTGTGACGTTTAAGGAATAAACCTACCGTTCCTGCCGCAACTCGAAAAGCCGCTCCAGCCACGCCACCAGATTCTGCGCCGCTTGGGCCTTTGGATCGAGATACTTTCGCGTAAAAACCTGCTCGGGTGCCTTGCCAGGATATTTCTGCCACGCCAGCCAGGTATGAATCTGCGCCTTCGCTCCCCAGTTCTCAGACGTGCCGCCTGGCTTGGGAATCCCCGCCACGCAAACACCCGCATACTCCCAGTTCGGATCGCCCTCGGGAACAAGCAGACGGAGAAACGCCTCCAGCGCCCCGGTCTGATCATTGTCCGGCATCACCCAAACACCCACCGTGCCTCGTGGCCCAGAGAATACAGCACCCTCTCCAGGGAGTTCTTTGGGCGGATCACAGCCACACTCTTTCAGGCGATCACGAATCGAAACCCAGCGGTTCGTTGGATTCGTATCCGCATCAACAATAATTCCAACTCGCTGCAAACGCGAGTCATCCAGAATTGCTTCCAGATCGTTACGGAGCTGTTGATACCCTTCACTATTTTGCATGCGAACTCTGCCCACATACCCATAGCTTCTCAAAAGTGATTGAATCACACGAACATCATCCGGGCCTTCCGTTAGTAGTAACGTCTCCTCCGGCCCCTCAACAACTTCGATATTAGCCACGCTCAACGCACCTCAAGATGTCGCCGTGCGACGACTTCGAGTTTCTCTTCGTCAAACATAACCGGCACAATATCACCGTCTTTATTTCTCTCCAGCCGAATCAACATTCCACTATTGGGATCATCATCTTCCGCTGCCGCTTTTTGGAATGCCTGAATACAATCTGAGCTATGTGTGGTTGCAAAAACTTGGATATTCAGCCGTTTAGCAGTATGAAAAATCATTCTCCAAACATCTGGCAAAACAGAATAATGTATTCCATTTTCAATCTCATCCACAAGAAATATACCATTATTTGCATTCATCATAGAAATAGAAATGCCTAAAAATCTCAAAACACCATCACCAAAGCTATTCAGTGGCAAGGGTTCTTTATTTCCAGATATGCGAATAAAAGGCTTACGTTCACTTGAATTATTAAGATTCCCTATAAAATCAATTCTATGAATATCCTTAATAAATATTTTCAGTGACTCTAAAACACTATCTTCATAATCTGTTAAAGAAATTTTATCCCACATATTTGCCATGTCAAAATCGGAATACAAAGAGCTTTTAAGCATTTCAACAGGGAAAGATTTACTAGAATAATAAAGATTTGTATTAGATAAAAATTCAATAGAAGTATTTATCTCATAACCAATTTTATCATCCTGACATAAATAATCTAAGCGAAAGGATTTTCTCAAGACAGAATCCCCCTTACTAGACACCGATATATCTATATAATAGCGACCTTCTTTATCTCCTTGAATATAAATCCTGGAATCTGTTTGGTAAAAATCAGGATAACCAGAAAACAGAAAACTTAATTTTGTCAAATCATAAGAGTTATCTAAAGCAGAATCTTTATTGAGAAATTTATATTCACCTCTACTTCGAATAATTTTCCTTATACTATCAGGATGACCACGCTCAGCAAGCAACCAAATAGCTTCAAGCAATCCTGTTTTACCAATATTATTTTTCCCCGTAATTAAATTCACTCGGGAAATTTCAGGAATTTCTAAGTGTTTAAACACACGAAAATTCTCAATCTTTAAATGTGTCAGCGGCAATTTCCCATTCTTTAGCTCGAAATTTTCGATGGGTGTAGTAGGCTCGGTAATTGTAGTTGACATACTTTTATTATAGCCTCCTATGGCTCAAAAGACGATGACCCCGCCGGGGCGGGGCCACTTTGAGAAACTTACTGAAATACCCCGCCGACATCGCTGAAGATGGGCAGATAGTCGCGCCAGACGGCGTGACGGGTGCCGGAGACGTACTTGTTCAGCGCGATGTAGGGCGTGTAGCGTGGGCGGCGGGGCTGGCGTGTGAGCTTCATCCCGCACTTCTCCAGCGGCTTGTCGCCCTTGCGCGTGTTGCAGCGGCGGCAGCACGCCACCAGGTTCTCCCAGCTCATCGGGCCGCCGTTGTGCTTGGGAACGACGTGGTCAATCGTGAGCTCTTTGCTGACCTGGCCGCAGTACTGGCACGTGTAGTTGTCACGCGCGAAGATGCTACGCCGAGAGAGCTTCAGCTCCGGGAGAGGGCGACGAACATGCTGGCGCAGCTTGACGACCGAAGGGTGCGCGATACTCTGGCCCTCAGCGGTAAACCATGCCTCTGCCGTGCGTGTGTCTTCCTCACCGTGCGTGTGCAAAATATCGGCCTTTCCCAGGTAGACCAGCACAATCGCCCGGCGGACGTTGCAGACATTCAGCGGCTCGTAATCGCTGTTTAAGACCAGAACCTCTTGACCCATTTCGGTAGACACTCCTCTCGTGAAACAAAAAAGCCCGCTTGCTCACGAAGAAGCAGGCGGGCTTAGAGACAGCAAGTGACCGGGCGCGTGTAGACCATGTGCCGATGTAGGCACAGGCCATCCACCCCCCGCTGTAGATGCCTCTCAAAGCCGACCCAATACTGCCGATAACGATACATGTAAGGGTATGATAACGTGAGACGATTAATCCGTCAAGGACAGATAAAAACGCCATGACCGCTATCCCATCTTGGAACCTCACCGACCTGTTCCAGAGCCCGGACGATCCCCGGCTCCTGGACACGCTTGCCCAGATCACCCGGGCCGCGCAAGACTTCGCGACGCACTACCAGGGCAAGATTGCCACTCTGAATGCCGCCGCGCTGGCCGAGGCCCTGACAGCCTACGAGCGCCTGCTACAAGAAGGCAGCAAGCCCGCGACTTACGCTAGTCTTCGCTTCGCCGCCGACACCGCCCCCGAAAACGGAGCACTGGTTCAAAAGCTGCGCGAGAAGACCACCACGGCACTCCTGCCGATTCTCTTCTTCCCTATCGAGCTGGCACGCCTCGATGGTAAACAACTGACGGAATTTGCTGCGATGCCCGCGCTGGCGAACTGGCAGCGCTACTTGCTCCAGGCCGCCCGCACCGCCCCGTTCATGCTCTCGGAGGGGGAAGAGAGCATTCTCGCACAGAAAGCGAACACGGGCAGCCGGGCCTGGGTGCGGCTTTTCCAGGAGCTGACCTCCAGCCTGCACTTCCCCTACGACGGCAAGAGCCTCAGTCTGTCGGAGATCACCGTCCTTCAGTACGATCCCGACCGCGATGTCCGTCGCCGCAGCACCGAAGTTCTCACGGAAGGCTTACGGCCCCATGCACGGACGCTGGCCTATATCTACAATACGCTCGTCCAGGATAAGGCTGTTGAAGACACGCTCCGTGGCTACACGCATCCCGAGCAGGCACGGCACCTGAACAATGAACTAACAGCCGAGATCGTCGCCGCCGTCACCGACACTGCCGAGGCGGGCTATCCCCTGGTGGGCCGCTACTACCGCGCCAAACAAAAGCTCCTGGGGCTGGACTCCCTGATGCACTACGACCGCTACGCCCCGCTACGCAGCGACGAGCCCACGGTGCCCTTCGCGGCGGCGCGCGACGAAATACTCGCCGCGTTTGAGAGTTTCGAGGGGGGCTATGCCGCCGCGGGGCGGGCCTTCTTTGAGGAGGGCTGGATTGATGCCGCGCCACGCCCGGGCAAGCAAGGCGGTGCCTTCTGCTCCTACATTACCCCGGACCTGCATCCCTACATCTTCCAGAGCTATCTGGACCGTGCCACGGATAAGAACACTCTGGCGCACGAGCTCGGCCACGGTATCCACTCGTTTCTCTCCCGGGGCCAGAGCTACCTCAACTTTCACGGCACGTTGCCCATGGCGGAAGTCGCCTCG